>JBEKKY010000016.1:0-20977 GCA_050010475.1 Acidobacteriota bacterium
GGAAGCGCTGAAAGCCGGACGCAGGGTGCTGACCTTAAGGCAGGCGTTTAATGCCCGGGAGGGAATCACACCGGACCAGATCGATTTGCCGAAAAGAATAAAGGATGAACTCCTTCCGGCAGCGGCAGGCGCGCCGCCGAAAATAGATTTTCAGGCTCTGAAAGCGGGATTCTTTTCAGCTATGGGCTGGGATATCAAATCAGGCATGCCGTTTAAAGAGACCCTGGCCGAACTCGGGTTGACCGAGTTAGTGAAAGAATAGTCGCCAATTGCCAGTCGCCAATGGGTTCTTTCGTTCCCCATCGCTCTCCGCTACCGTATGGCTTAGGACTCGCGGTTGGTGAGGAACGTTCTCCACATCAACCATAGGAACTCCTAGCCATGGATTTTTTTACCGCACTTCGACCTTTTTGATGCGTTTGACGGAACGGCCGCCGGTGCTGTCTTCACCAGTGACAGACATCGCAAACCCATCTGTCGGCGACAGCGGTTTCCCGTCTTTGATTGTGGCAATGACAACCTGATCGCCCAGGCGCGAATTGAAAAGCTCTCCGAAGGAGTACGTCGCACAATAACCGTCATCGCTTGTAATCAGCACATAACGGTCGTAGGGTGCGGGATCAGGAATAGTCAGAATTTTGCCGAGAAAAGTGGCCCAAGGAACACCATCGAGGGAATGGATGCCGTGGAAGCCCTCGCATTCTCCGATCATCACAGCATTGGGCACATGGATGGACGGAAGCCCCTTGAGATCGGCTGGCTTGATCACCTGCTGCTTTTTGCTGACCTGGTCATAAACAGTGAACTCGGTACTGGGGGGACGCACGTTCTTCTTT
This sequence comes from Acidobacteriota bacterium, assembly GCA_050010475.1. Taxonomy (GTDB): domain Bacteria; phylum Acidobacteriota; class UBA6911; order UBA6911; family UBA6911; genus UBA6911. The sequence goes on from JBEKKY010000016.1 coordinate 837, forward strand.
GCCTGGTCATCGTAGGCGAGAAGCTCGACATCCACACGAGAGACTTTGATCTCTGTCAGATCCGTCATCATGCGGCCGTCATGGATGTCTGTGGCAACAACCAGGGTAGGTGCGCAGGGCAATTCCTCCCGCTCGTAGGCGATCAGGACACTGCGCCCAATGCTGGAGTAAAAGATCTCCCCAAATGAGAACACAACATCCCGGTTGTTTTTATTGCGGACCCGGATGAACACTCCCGGTTCCCATTTCCGCTTGTATTTCAATCCGGCTTTCCAGAGGACATCCCGCAGCAGAACGCCGCGAAAGGTGGTTTGGGTCACCTTTTCCTGATCTTTCCTGTCGCGCACGCGTTCCGGAATCACGGGCACATCCCGAATGAGGAATGGCGGCATTGCCTTGATATCAGCAAGGGATAGGGACAATTCCTTTTGTAATTCGCCTCGAACTGCGATGGGGGTTTCCTGGGGCAGGGCTTCCTTCACCAGGAAGAAAGTGATCAAAAAACAGAATGCGCAAGAAATCATCCAACAGGCTCTTCGGGCCTGGGAGAAATGCAAACTGAATGAGGAGGACATTGGAAGCTCCCTTTGAGAATGCGGCAACCACATCGTTGCCGTCTCCTCAAGGGATTGTTTAGCAGGCAGGCAGAATCTTCTGCAGAGTGTTTCCCGGACGGGGACGCAATGACGAGGTTTTGTCGGTCTTCAGCATTTGCACGCCGTGCAACCAACGCCGGGTTCAAGTTTTTCGTATATAAATCACCATGTTATGCCTCGGCAGCGGATTCTAGCACAGGCTATTAGGAATTCAAATCTTGAACATAGTTACAATTAGTCGCAGTGATCGGACGCCCAAGCCGCCTTGATAAAAATCCGAGACCCAGGCATACACATCCCCGCAGTAATAATCGAACCTACACCCGATCTCCTGCACATCCGCGAGAGTTTTTCCCTCCATCCGCTTGAGCCTCACGACTATATCCTAAATTCTCCGCGCAATGGATTCTGGCGATCCACGCGCCCGTGCCGCTCGTGTTTGCGTGCAGAATTTTCCTGGGGTTGGGCTGGCACCTGATTACATTTCCGGTGCTCATCGGGGCCTTTTTTGCCGGGCAGCTTGCGGGAGCCAGACTCCAGCGCCTTCTGAACAGCGTCTGAAAAACGCCACAGATTCCACAGATTCAAAATCCGTGGAATCCGTGGCGTTGTTTGCTCTTGTTATGCAAGTTCGGCTGATGATTCGATTTCGATCGGCGTCTCCTTCAGGATTTCGCCGCGGATCCCCACGATAACGCAGCTGACCGGCACCCTGTTTTTCGCGCGGCTCGCCGCTTCGACCACATGCCGCATCCAGTGCACTTTTCTTGATCGATTGTAATGATCTTTCTTCTCACAGACGCTCTCGCTTTCATTTCAATATTACATCTCTGAGCATGCTGCGTCTGCACCTGATAATCCTTGATCCACGTCAAGAAAGTCTTTTTTTACCACCCGGTGTTTTAGGAACAAAAATCAGTTGAATGAGTTTATACTCTATGCCACGCGCAGTCGGAAATCTGAACGAGGAAAACTATGCGAGCGATAATGGTTTTTTTTGCCGTTTTTGCAGGAATGTTTCAGTCCCCGGTTCATACAATCGAACAGGACGTATTGAAGAGCTATTTGGAGAAGGGAGCGCCCTTCGATTTCATCCTCATTGATGTGTGCGGCGGCGATGAAATATCGGCAGCTATCGGCAACGCCGGCTGCAAACCATACAACCTTGAGTGGCCGACTCCATTTAAGGAGATATCCGGAAAAATACCGAAGGACCGGGCAATTATCGTCTATTGCCAAAGCGGCGGCCGCGCTGCAAGAGCCGCGTCTTATCTCAGTGAGAGCGGCTATAGCCATGTATACAATGCAGGCGGCTTCCTGACGTGGAAAGGCCCGACGGTGCCCCCTTCCGAAATAAAACCTGCGGCGCTTCTGCCGGAACCATCCTGCAAGAGTCGCCAGTGGCCAGCGGAGTGGCAAACGGGGACGTTGCCATTTTCGCCAGTTTAATTCTCGTTAGAACTGCGATTGCTCCGGCGAAAAGGGAAGCATCCCCAATCGCCTATTTGCCGAGCCGAGCTTTCACCTTTTCCCCGGACCCGGTGATCAGGAAGCTCTCGTCCATGTCGTCCCATCCGCTAAAGAGCATGTCCGAATTCACGGCTGCATGACTCACATCCTGGGCTAATGGGAATTCGGGAATTGGATAGGCTGGAAGCTGTGAAAAAATCGAAATTGGATGAGCTCACCATGGTTTGCTGATGCCAATTAATCGATTTCAACTCCTCTGAATAAAGATTCGTCAACATTAGAGGAGGATAAAGGATGAACTTCTTCCGGCAGCGGCAGGCGCCCCGCCGAAAATAGATTTTCAGGCTCTGAAAGCGGGATTCTTTTCAGCAATGGGCTGGGATCTCAAAACAGGGATGCCGTCGAAAGAGGCACTGGCTGAGCTTGGGTTGGCTGAGTTGGTAAAGGGTTAGCCGGCAGCCGCCGGTCGTCAGTCGTCAGTAAAGCAATAATTTATTTTACTGACGACTAACGACTGGCGACTTGTTTTAAACCAACGCACCCGCTTCCGGGACGACCCCGTTTGGATCGATCGCTTTTTGGATCTTATTCCACCACAGATGATAGTTGGATAAGCCCGGTCCGATTTCGGCGCTTGGACTCATCAAAGATGCAAAGTAGCGTTCCCTAAAGGCCCGGGCGCTTTGCTCTTTGTTCCAATTTTCAACGGCGGTTTTTGCTTCCAGATTTTGAGGATCGAATTTGCAGAATATCTCGGTTTTTCCGAGATGTCCCTGTTCGACTCCCCATCCAAAGAAGGCTCCGCCGTCATCCACAATCAGGCCTTTCTCGATCAGAGGTTCCTTCGCCTTGCCGGCGCCTATGGCCCACTTGATGGTGAGGTCCCGTTGGCCCATGACGGGAATCGAGCTGAATGCTCCTCCTGCGCGGAATGTCTCTCGGATAGAGGCGGAAATCCGTACGCACTGGCATAGCAGAATCCCCTCAGTCTTGGGATCTTCAACTGACTTTAGAGATTTCCCGCCGGCTTCACTGATGATCTGCTGCAGCACTTTTTTCTTATATTCAAAATCCGCTGTGGAGTTTCCGGCCAGGATGATGAAGAAGCCGGGTCCTTGTACCTCCTTGCTCATTCGCTTGAAGGTTGCCTCCTCTTCTTCATTGCTTGTCGTTATATTCGCTGCAACCATGGAAACGTTGAAACCCATGAGTTCGAAGGCGATCTCGCTTTCCCCGATTTTTGTCTCCGCCTGAAACATCTTCTCGACGGAAGGGAAGCTGTAGTAGCGTGCGATCATATTCGCCGGAATTTCGCTCAGTGAATAGTTGGGCGATTCTCCCTGGATCGGGAAACGAGGCGGTCCCGGCCAGTGATAGATTTTCACCGCAGCTTTTGTAAATACTCCTGGAGTGACACCCGGCGGCACAGCGCTGGTAAGGATACTTCGTATCGAAGGCCCCGGCCCGTCTCCGCAGAACCACTCATCGGAAGAGCCGAGCGAGCCTGACCGGACTATTTCTCCTTCAGGAGTTACCCATTCTATTGCCAGGTGATTTCGGTCGTCGCCGCTTGTGGTCTGATCGAGATGCCCGTGCCCGCGGAGCATGGCTGAGCAGTTGGTCCCGGCGCCTTTTACATTGAAATGCAGGCCCCTCTTCATTAATTCAGCCTGGAGCTGTGCTGAGATCACGTAAGGCTCCACCACGGCATACATGTTCTTTTCGTTTATTTCGATTATGCGATTCATCCTTCGGAGGTCTAAATAGATGATCCCCGGAGGAAACATCCCTGTCCAGCCGGTGCAAACGGGCCGGAATTTCAGCCGATGCTTGTTGCACAATCTTACGATGGCCTGAACTTCCGTTGTGTTTTTCGGGAGAATGATCGCCGCGAACTCCGTCGAGTGATATGAAGGCATGATCAACGGGTCATCGCAGATATTCTCCTCCCCCACCACATCTTCGAAAGCCGAATATACTTCCTTGCTCAAAGCCATGATATGCCCCCTATTGAATCGCTTGTTCGACAAGTTCGACGATATCGTACACTTTCAGGTTGCTGCCGCTTCGGCTGGACGCTTCGTTGAAGGTTTTTTCACACCAGGGGCATGCAGTAACAATTGCCTCGGCGCCTGTAGATTGAGCTTCCTCAATTCTCTCGAGAGCGGTCCACTTGGCAAATTCAGGATTGGATTCATTGACACCGCCACCGGCCCCGCAGCACCAGGCATATTCCTTGATTCTGGTCATCTCGGTGAACTTCAGGCCCGGGATGCTTTTCAAAACACGTCGCGGAGGTTCATAAACTCCATAGGTGCCTCGCCGGTATGTCTTCGGCGGGTCGAAAACGAACCTGTCGCCGGGAATCTTTTTGCCTTGCCAGTGTATCCACGGCTCACCCAGTCTGCCCAAACGGCATGGATCATGATATGTGACCGTCAGGTCAAGCTTTTTTCCAAGATTCAGCCGGCCTTCCTTCATCAAAGTGTCGATATATTCCGAAACGTGGAATACCCGGAGGTCACCTTTCAGGCCATGCTTGTCGTAGAGTACCTTGAAGGCCTGATACCCGTCGGCGCAGGATGTTACGACTGTTTTAACTCCCGCCGTTTTGATCATCGCCATGTTTTTCTTGGCTTGATTGAGGAAATCCTCCCTGTACCCCATCTGATAGGCTCGTCCGCCGCAGCACGTTTCGGCATCGCCGGCGATGCCGAAATTCACGCCCGCCTTCTGAAGTATTTTCACCGTAGCCCTGGCCAGCTTTTGCAAACTCTTGTCGAAGCTCGTCAGACAGCCGACGTGATAGAGCACATCCACTTTCTCTTTGGTAGCGTCCTTCACCTTCAGACCCGAAGCCCAATCGCCCCTCCCGCCGGTTGCGGGTATCATGGATCCCTGTTGCCGCAGGTTGACGATTGCTCCATCCAGCGCGGGGCTGGTTTTGCCGTCCTCAACGCACTTGATCCTGAACTCCTGGATGGGTTCGAGGACTTCCATGTCCATGGCGTAGTTGCAGGAAACGCCGCAGGCGCCACACAGCTGGCAGTTATAAACTATGTCGAGCAGCTTCTCCGAATACTTGAACCCATCCTTGACCATGGCAGCGCCAATGTTGAGTCTGCCTCCGGCGGAGTAGCTGTGAAAATTGAACCTCGAAATGCTGGGACACACCTTTGCGTATTGAAATCCGGTCACCTTTTGCAGAGGGATGAATTTACAGGCTGAACACCGGCAACACATCTCCATATCGCCCTTAAACTGCTCCAGTCCCATATTCGGAACCTCCTATTGTTTCCTTGGGTAGCCCGCTTTTAGAAGCACACTTTGCCCGGGTTCATGATTTTGTTTGGATCAAAAATCGTTTTAAATTTGTTCAAAACTGAAACAGTAGCCGCGTCTCTATTGAGAACCATCCTTGTAGTTTCGCCGTAGGGCCTGGAGAAAAATGCCCCTTTGGCCAAAAGACTTCTGACGGCTGAAACGGATAGATCTTTGACCCGATCAAGCTCTTTCGCGTTGCCGGGATCATAAAACAGGGTAAATTCACAATGGCAGCCGGTCCCTTGCACGACGGGCTGAATATAGATACCCATGTCCGAAGTGGAGTAACCGGCCTTATCTGCAAGATCGTTCATGGCCGCGACTTGGTCCTCAAGCTTGTCGTTGATCGTCAAAAAGAATACTTCGTGGCAGGCCCCTTTGCGGCGAAGCTTCCAATAAGGCTCTCCCGAAGGTTTCTGGACCGCCTTTAATATCTCATTTGCCGAGATTGCTCCTGTTGCCTTTACAGCTTCCACCCCCAATCTCTGAGTCAGAGCCGTGATATCCTTGACGTAGGAGCCAACCCTTTCTTCCGGCAGATACTCGTAGCCGGCCACCGTATAGAAGAGAATCCAGGGCGGCAGAGTATCTTTCAGTTGCTGATATTCCTCAGGCCGTTTCTTGGCAAAGATGGCGGCAAGGCTGGTGTTGTTTAGTATGAAACACTCGTTAACCATTCTCAGTCTTATCAGCCAGGAAGTGAGTTCCAGCAGAGTGCCAAGCCTTGCAGAGCCGACCACAAACGGTTCTTCGAGGCTTGGGAGTATTTCACATCGCATTGAAGCCCATGTGACTATGCCCATGGTTCCCTGAGATCCTTGGATAAGTCTGTGAAAGGAAGCGGTGCCGGGTCCGTACGGCGCCTTCTGCACGCCGCCCACTGCCCACTGCTCCTCGATGGATCCCGGACCTGCGGCCTGGCCGGTCCTGAACTCGTCACCGGACCCAAAGAATAATCCAGCGCAAGCCAACGGGTCTGAGATGTCCCATTGGTACTTCGGCATGATGACGGGTTCTCTCTCAAGCATGCTTCCCACAACAGACTTGGACTGTCGCGGCAATAAGGGCATATTGAGCCGAAGCCCTTGCTTTTCCACCGCCGGTATTAATTCGCCGAAAGTAACACCCGGCTCTACCATGGCGACCCTGCGCGCCCGGTCAACCAAGATAATTTTCTTCATTCCGCTCAAATCCACAACAATGGCTCCTCCAATGCCGGGAACCGTATCCCCTCGAAAATGCGGCGGCCCGGAGCTGACCGGGACGAGGGGGGTCTGGGTTTCATTCGCCAGCTTTACGAGCTTTTGGACAGCCTGACCGGTTTGAGGTTTGACGACATACCAAGGCCTGACAGCGTTCACGAAACTCATATCACTGGCAAAGGCATCCAGGACTGCTGCCTCCTGGCTCACCTGGCCGGGGCTTACAATCTGCATCAGATTCTCTTTAGTGATCATCTTTTTCCTCGTAGTGCATGCGGATGGGAAGAACGATCTGCGGCTTCGGATAAAACCTAAACCGCGGACGGCAATATATCATCAAAAGCCGACCTTCGTTTCACAAAATTCAGAACCACATTTTATTTTGCCTTGCGGGCGATTTCTTGTGGATCTTGGAGGTTGGTCGCATTAACCTCTAAGCCACAAAAATACAAAGAACCTCTGGGAAAAAATACTTGCGGCAGAGGAGGCGTTGATGGGGATAGCAGTCCAACCCGGAACCGGTACGGAGAAACAAACAAAAACAACATCCCGATATGCCTGGTACGTGCTCTTTGTGTTAACAGGGATGTATATGCTCTCCTTTGTGGACCGGCAAATCCTGGCTCTCCTGGTCCCGTCCATCAAAAGAGATCTTGGTGTCAGTGACAGCCAGATCGGTCTCTTGCAGGGCTTCTCTTTTGCGCTGTTTTATACATTCGTGGGATTGCCGTTGGGGAGGCTGGTCGACACCTTTAACCGGAGAAACCTGATATCCGTTTCGGTCGTGGCCTGGAGCATTTTCACCTCGTTTTGCGCCGCTACCAAGAGCTACTTCTCTCTTTTCTTGACACGTGTCGGAGTCGGAGTGGGGGAAGCCGGGTTAAGCCCGGCGGCTTATTCGTTGATCTCGGATTACTTTCCCACAGAACGCATCGGCGCCGCAATCAGCATCTATTACTTTGGCCTGTTTCTTGGTCAGAGTCTGGCATTGCTTGTCGGCGGCATTACTGTGGATGCCCTGGCGCGTATTCCGAGAATCCAGGTGCCGCTTCTGGGAATGATCGCATCCTGGCGAATTACTTTTCTGATCGTCGGCCTGCCCGGACTGCTTTTCGCGCTCCTGGCTTTTACGATCAGGGAACCGCTGCGCCGTCATATGCTGCTTACTGCCGAAGGCGAGCCTGTCCGATCGAGCTTCAAAGAAGCAGTCGCGCAGATGAAGCAACGGTGGCAGTCGGTTTTGGGCATATCGGTCGGAATGATTTTCCAGTCTACCTGCAATTATGCGCTGAGCTCCTGGATTCCTGTCTTCTTCCCGAGAATTCACGGGTGGACGGCAACGGAGACCGGAAAGACGCTTGCGGTTGTTATGCTGGTATTTGCGTGTCCCGGCATGTATGTCGGAGGCATTTTGAGTGATCGATGGCAGAAAAAGGGGATTGCCGACGGGCCCATCCGAGTTGCGCTGATCAGTGCGGTCGGTATTTTCATTTTCCTGACTCCGGCGGCGATCATCTCCGATGCACGTTGGACTCTCGCTCTATTGGCAATTGGGATGTTCCTGATGTCTTTCCCGATGGGGACGTCTGTCGCCGCTCTGCAGTTGATATTTCCTAACCAAGTCCGGGGTCAGGTAGCGGCGCTCTTCCTTTTCTTCCTGAATCTCGGTGGGCTGACGATGGGACCTTATGTTCCGGGCTGGCTCAACGATTATGTATTCCACAATGAACACATGCTTGGCACGTCGCTGTCGCTGACGATTGGCGGGGCATCCATTTTGATGTTTTTGGTATTCCTTGCGACCTTACGGTCTTACCGCGTTCACCATGCAATGACGATGCAGATTCACGATTCGAAATTCGAGATTTGCAATTATAGGCACGCGGGGGAAGCAACAAGCAGGCTGGCTAAAAAAACAACCTGGTGTCTTTGGAAGAAAAGGGCACAACTACAATCCGAGGATTCGAAATTCGAGATTGAATAGGACAATCTCGAATTTCGAATTTCGAATTTCGAATTTCGAATTGCTGTTAGTGTTTGATTTTCGCCAATACCTTCTCGTAATCCCTTTCAAAGTTGGGGCAGCGATCGGCAGTGTGGCACTTAATGCAAAGAGCCACAGCCGGTTTCGGCGTTGGCAGCGGCTTCATGTCGGTCAGGTGTTCCTTGGCAAATCCGTGGCAGGACTCACACTGAATGTTTACGAGTTCCGGTTGCTGCGCCTTCATCGAAAAGCCTTCCGGCTGTTCAAAGCGGGTTGTATGACAGGCGAGGCATTTGGGATCGAACTGATGCGATTTCTTGACCAGCGTGTCATAGGCTTTGGCGTGGTCGGTGGTCTGCCACTTTTTCACCTGATCTGCGTGGCAAGGTTCGCAGGCAGTGAGGCGGAGCGCTACGTTGGCTGGGGCCTGTTTGCTTTCGCTTGAACCACCGTAGATCTGCGCGACTTTGTCGTTATAGTCGCTGATCATCTTCTTGACCGCAGCATCACTAGGGATGTCGTCTCCATATGGAAGGAGCGTGTTGTGTGCGGTTTTCGTTCCGTCCATCGTAACTTCAAGCATGCCTTGGTACTGGTTCTTTTCTCCAGCCTGAACGATCAGGGTTTTTCCCGCTTCGAACGGCTCCTTGGTCTTCTGCTTGTCGTGGCCACCTACAACAAGATCGATTCCCGCAACTCTTCGCGCGATAACCCAATCGCGGTTGGTTCCCTGGTGAGTCAGGGCAATCATGTAGTCGACCTTCCCGGCAAGTTCCTTCACAATGGATTCTGCTGCCTTCAGCGGATCCTGCACGGAAGCGGCGCCCTTGGTGATTTCACTTACCTTGGCCGTCATTTCGGAGGTGTCCCCGATAACGCCGAAAATTCCGACATTCTTGCCGTTAATCTTTTTTATGACATAGCGCTTAAAAATGGGCTGATCTTTCGCGTCAACCAGATTGGCTGATACAAATGGGAAGTTCTGCTTTTTGGCCAGTCCCTTCAGGAAATCCAGCCCCAAAACCAGATCCAACTCTCCAACGTTGACGGCATCGACCCCGATCTTGTTATAAATTTGCGCGATCAGTTCTGCCTTGAGCTGGGTCGTTTGCTGGACAGAATCGGGTATTTCCTCATCTTCATTCAGCAAGTCGCCTGAATCGACGATGACCAACCCGCCGTGATCCTTCCGATACTGGTCCAGATATGCAGCTTTTTTAGCCAGCCCACCGAGCTGTGCTCCGGTATCGGCTCAGCCGCATGGTTCGAGGTATCCCATCATGTTGCTGCTATAGGCGATCGTAATAGTCGTGCCTTCCGCCGCGCGCGAGCTGTTCATCGGAATCCCGATTGACATGAGGATCGCGGCGCAGAAAAGCAAAAGCGTAAAATAAAAAATCTTCTTCATCCTGACCTCCTGGGGCATTTGTGCAGAAAACCAGTCCAAATCCCCGTATTTTCGAATCTCTCTTAGAGCGGCGGGTATCATAACATTTTGGGCTGCATTTCTCAGCACTATTTGAAAGAGAGCGTTTGCGCGTTTACGGGTTTAGGGGTTCACGGGTTTTCTTCTGCAACGGTGCCAACAGGAACGCGTAAACCCGTAAACGCGTAAATGCGTAAACGCTGGGCATCTATCTTTGGATTGCGCGCCACAGCAGGGTGTGCTATTTTTCTGTGCTTATTTGCATTCAAGGAAGGTCAACGTGGGCACTACTAAGCTAACTCGAAAGGAAATACTTGCCGAAGATCCGGTTCACGGGATGATGATACGGCTGATCGAATTTTTCCAGACGAACACCAAAAAGGTCGGCATTCTGGCAGCTGTGATTGTCTTGGTGGCAATTGGGATCTACGGCGGGCTCCAATTTCTTGATAACCGGCAAGCGCAGGCACAGGAGCAGTTGGGGAAAGGGATGGACTTCTTCCATGCCAAGGTTTCGCCCGATGCATCGGACGATCCTTTTGCCCAGGGATCTGCTCCGGTATTTCGGAGCGATAACGCGAAATACAATGCGGCGGCCAAAGAGTTTGCATCCCTGGTATCCGGATATGGTTCCTCGAAGCTTTCCGTTCTGGCGCGATACTATCTCGGGCTTTCGCAGCTTCAGCTTGGACAAAAGAAGGAGGCGATTCAAAACCTCGAGACTGTTGCGGATAATTCAAGGGATCGCACCGTCGGATTTCTTGCCAAGAAGGTGCTGGCTGCAGATTACATCGGTTCGGGAAATTACAAACGTGCCGTAGAAATGCTGGAGGGCATGATACGAGATCCGCAATCCGATCTGCCTAAAGAGGATCTGACCCTGGATTTGTCCCGGGCTCTTGTCGGCCAGGGGAAGCGCGACGAGGCTATTAAGGTCTTGCGCGAGGCCAGTGCCCAAGGTTTACAGTTCAGTCCCCTTAAACAGCGTTTGATGACGGAGTTGGACAAGCTGCAGAAGACGCCCCTGACCGGTTCGCAGCCATAATGCGCGGCCGCAAAACTGGGGTTTACGGGTTTTGATCCCCCGCAGATAGTGCTGAACGGATAGTGCCGTAACTCCTTGTATTTCCATGGGCTTTATCCTTGACAAAGGCCTTCCCATAATATACTTTCCCCTCGCCGAAATTAGGAGTTGTCGCTGTGTTCATTGAAATTGAGGAGTTGAAGCCGGAGCCGCTTCATGTCCACCATGTTTTCCCGATGGGAGACATCAGGTTTTCGTACGAAGATGCGATGCTGAACGGACCGGTGACTGCCGATTTTGTTCTCAGGCACAGGGATCGTGACCTGCATTTGGATGGAACGGTCGAGACCTCCATCCGTTTCAGGTGTTCCAGATGTACGAAAGAGTTTTCGCGGCCGCTCGCGACCAGTTTCGATCTGTCTTATTTGCCCCAGCCGAAGTGGACGAATGAAGATGGGGAGATTGAACTCCGATATGAAGATATGGAAGTGGCGTATTATGACGGTGTCGCTTTCGACGTGGATCTTATGATACTTGAGCAGATTGAGCTTGCGATCCCGATGCAGTTCGTTTGTCGGGAGGACTGCAAGGGTCTCTGCTACAAGTGCGGAGCAGATCTGAATGATGGAGCCTGCCTCTGCAAGGATGAAATTATAGATTCTCGTTTGTCGGTTCTGTTGGACTTTCAAAAGAAGAAGATGGACAAATGATTGATCCGTTTTTTATGATTCTGATTTCAAAAGCATAATCCCCCCCAAATGGAGAACACTTTTAATGCCTAATCCAAAGAGGAGACATTCCAAATCCCGACGGGGAAAGCGCCGGGCGCATGATTTCTTGCAGGTAGTGAATCCGAGTATCTGCCCGCAATGCCTGGAACCCAAGCCGCCTCATCAAGCATGTCCAAAGTGTGGCTTCTACAGGGGAAGACAGGTCATGGAAGGCGAAGAAGAAATCTAACATATGCTCCGGCTGAATTTGGTTAAGCCAAATTTCCCTTGTTCACATGATTAAAATTGCCGTAGACAGCATGGGGAGCGACAATGCTCCCCTCAGTGAAATTGAAGGAACTGTTCAGGCTGCGAAGGCTTATGGAGTAGACGTAATCCTCGTGGGAAAGGAGTCGTTGATCGCGCCTCTTCTTAAGGAAGCAGGCGGAGACGGCCTGCCTATCGAAATTCGCAATGCGACTCAGATAATTGCAATGGATGAGGCTCCCACGGCGGCACTGAGGAAGAAGAGGGATTCTTCCATCCGGGTCGCGGCAGATCTTGTACGAGAGAAAGTGGCAAGCGGCCTGGTCAGTGCCGGAAACACCGGCGCTGTAATGGCCATTTCCAAGATGGTGTTCGGCGCCGTCCCGGGAGTGGATCGGCCTGCGCTAGCGGCAATTCTCCCGACGCTGGCAGGTCACGCGGTCCTTCTTGATGTGGGCGCAAATGTGGCCTGCAAACCGCATCATCTCGTGCAGTTCGCAGTCATGGGGCATCTGTTCAGCAAAAAGATAATTGGGGTTGCATCTCCGCGCGTCGGGCTCATGTCAGTTGGCGAGGAAGAGTCAAAAGGAAACGAGCTTACCAAAGAAGTGTTTAAAACGCTAAAACAGCTTCACCTGAACTTCATCGGCAACGTAGAGGGGCGAGACATTTACAATGGCCGGGCCGATGTCATTGTATGCGATGGCTTTACCGGCAATGTGGCGCTCAAGACAAGCGAAGGTCTTATCGAGGCGGTTTTAAAACTCTTAAAAGAGGAGCTTTCAAGGAATCTCCAAGCAAAACTTGGAGCCCTGCTGAGTCAGCAATCGTTCAAGCGATTGAAAAAGCGGCTCGACTATTCAGAATATGGAGGAGCGCCGCTGATCGGGCTCCGGGGAGTTTCCATCATCTGTCACGGAAGATCCAGCAGCAATGCGATCAAAAATGCGATTCGGGTTGCAAAGGAATTTGCCGAAAATCAGGTTAACAGCAAGCTCGAAACGGAGCTGAGTCAAATAGCTTCATTAAGCCTATAACAGGCTCCAGATCCCGACAGATCGGATTCATTAACCTTTGAGGTGGATATGCGGAATAACCTCAAAGATTCCGGGCCTCGAAAGAAACGTACAAAGCGTTAGTGTAACGAAAGAATTAGCATGTCGAAGCGCTTGCTTCCGTATTTTGGGGTGCTACAATGTGAGCCTTTCCGCCGCAGCTTTTGGGCTCGCTGGTGACCAAAATGAAAGAGGAGGAATTGGAATGGCATCGGTAGAAGAAAAGGTCAAGTCAATCATTGTGGATCAGCTGGGCGTCAACGAGGCCGAGGTGACAGGAAGTGCGTCATTTGTTGACGATCTGGGCGCGGATTCTCTGGACACCATCGAACTTGTGATGGCTTTTGAAGAGGCCTTCGGCATCGAAATTCCGGACGAGGATGCCGAAAAAATCAAAACGGTGCAGAACGCCATTGAATATGTAGAGGCTCATGTGAACTAGAGAGCCGGACCGTGAAAAGCCCAATCTTTACAGCGGGCGGTGGCCGTACCTTCAATGAGGCGCTGACGCCCATGGGACCGAATTCGTAGAGAGTGGAGAATTCATCATGAAGATAGTTGTTTGCGTCAAGTATGTTCCGGACACAGCGACCAAGATCAGAATTGCGCCCAGCGGCAAGGAAATCGACTCTGCCGACGTTGCCTTTGTCGTGAATCCCTATGACGAATTTGCGGTCGAGGAAGCGCTCAAAATAAAGGAAAAACGCGGCGGCGAGGTGATCGTTGTCGGGGCGGGATCCGAACAGGCGAGCACGGGGCTCAGGACTTGTCTGGCAATGGGCGCCGATTCGGCGATCCTGGTTCAGGATCCTTCCCTGGACAAGGCGGATTCTTTTGTGCTCGGCACCGTGCTGGCTCGTGTGTGCCGCAACCTGAATCCTGATCTGGTCCTTTTTGGGAAACATGCTATCGGCGTAGATAACGGGCAGGTTCCGGCGGTTGTGGCGGATCAACTAGATCTCCCTCAAGCATCGGTAGTCACAAAGCTGGATATTCAGGAGAAGAGTTTCCGTGCGGAAAGAGAAATCGAGGGGGCTCACGAGATCGTGGAAGGAAGCCTTCCTGCAGTCATTACAGCCCAGAAGGGACTGAACACGCCTCGATATGCCTCCTTGAAAGGGATAATGGCCGCCAAGAAAAAACAAATTGCAATCCAGACCGTCGAGGCTCTCGGATTATCCGCCCAGGATTTACAGCCACGCATCTCGATCGAGCAGATGACTTTGCCTCCGTCTCGTCCTCCGGGAAAGATTCTCAAAGGGGATGTCTCTGAAGTTGTGCCTCAATTGCTGAAGCTGCTCCATGAAGAAGCGAAGATCCTGTGACCGTAATCAAGCCTTTCATTTTCTGCCATGATTCTCTTAAGGAGGAGGAATGACTCAGGGAATCCTAGTCTTCATCGAAGAACGCGACAATAAGATCAAGAAGCCGTCGCTGGAGGCGCTGGGTGCCGCAAGGAAACTGGCGGATCAGCTGAACGAACCCGTCATAGCGCTGCGTGTCGGCTCCGGAGAGCCCTCGGTTAATCTGGCGCAATACGGCGCAGATAAAATCATTAGCGCACCACACGAGCTGCTGAATACCTACTCGACGGAAGGGTTTTGCGCAGCCGTCGTTCAGATAGCAGCAAAACTGCAACCTCGATTTATTCTGGGTTCGGCGAGCTCGATGGGCAAAGATCTTCTGCCGAGAGTGGCTGCCAAGCTTCGTGTGGGACTGGCCCAGGATTGCATTGAAATCCATTTGGTCGATGGACAGCAACTCGAGTGCGTCCGTCCGATGTTTGCAGGAAAGGCCTACGCCAGAGTTCGGCTCCTGATGGCCCCCGCCATTGCCACACTTCGGCCCAATGTCTTTTCTCTCGGAGCCCCCGATGCCGGACGCACAGCCGAAACAGAAACCTTCGCCCCTGAGTTAAATCCCTCTCAGATCCATGCCTCCGTCAAAGAAATCCAGGTGTCCGCAGGACAGAAAATCGAGCTCACTGAAGCGAACATAATTGTTTCCGGCGGACGGGGGATGAAAGGTCCAGAAAATTTCCCGATCATCCAGGAGTTGGCGAATGCGCTCGAAGGGGCTATGGGCGCATCTCGCGCCGCTGTCGATGCGGGCTGGATCGATCATCAGCACCAGGTCGGGCAAACCGGCAAAACTGTGTCCCCAACTCTCTATATCGCTTGCGGGATCAGCGGAGCCATTCAGCATCTGGCGGGAATGTCTTCATCGAAATATATTGTGGCGATCAACAAGGATCCGGAAGCCCCCATCTTCAATGTCGCCGATTACGGGATTGTGGGCGACCTTTTTTCGGTCGTGCCAGCGTTGACCCAGGCGGTGAAGAGCCTCAAGTCGTCGTAATGGGATTTCTTAGAGTCTTTGCGCCTTGGAGGTTGAGTCGACGAACCTCAAAGACTCTGCGATTCGAAGACTTGAAAGGTCTGTGATGACCTAAATGTCTACCTTTGAAAAAATTGGGAGATGGTGGGAAGGGCCCCAGCAGCGATGGTACTCGAAACTGCTGGAAAATCTCCGCAGCCGGCTGACGTGGCCGGATGTTCTCGTCGGTTTCTGTGCAACTCTTTTTGTTTCCGCTATTCTGATAGGGTTCCGCTATCAGGTCATTCCTGATTACAAGGCAGGTCAGATTGCAGACCAGGACGTTCGGGCAATTCAGGACGTCACCTACGAAGACTCTGCGGCTACTGATCTACGACGCGCAGAAGCCGAAGCCGGAGTTCCGTCTGTTTACCAGCTTGATACCGATCTCATCGCTGAGCGGGAAAAAACAATCGCGGCGGCTTTCTCCAGGGCGCGCGAAATACTCGGTCAGAACTTAGTCAATGAAAGATCACCGCTGACGCCGTCAATGGAGCGGGATCTTGTAAGAAGGCTGACAAATCAGGTCGGCCGAACATTCCCACCTCCATTCATTCCCATCCTTTTGCGCCAACATTTCAATTCTGTCCTTGAAGGACGCGTGCTGAAAATCCTGGACGCAGTTCTGCGGGACGGAATAGTCAGTGACCGAGGCAAATTCCTTAAGGACCAGAGGACAGGAATTGTCATTCGTGACGGCTCCTTCCCATTTGATCATTCACTTGCCGATTCCTATATGGCGAGGGATCTTCCTGCCGCAAGGGAATATCTGCGCCAGTTCCATATGGAATTTTCCGATCTCCGTCAACCGGATCAGGCTTTGCTGATCAAATATCTGGAAGACACGCTGTTTCCCACGCTTCTCTACAACCGGTCGGAAACAGAATCGCGGCGGGCCGAGGCTATCCTGCGAGTGCAGCCGGTAGAATTACAGATCCGGCAGGGGCAGACGATCGTCCGCAGCGGGGAGCAGGTAACCCCAAACATTCTGCTGCAGATGAACGCGATGAAAAAGCTTCAGCGGCCGCGCTCTTTGGTTTGGCAGTTTGGCGGCTATTTCCTGCTGGCTGTAATTCTTTTCTATTCCCTATGGCGATATATCGTCTTTTATCAGGTGCGTCATCGGCAAATACGAAATCACATGACCCTGATGCTTGTGGTTATCGCCTCCGAGCTTTTAACAATGCGGCTGGCAACGGCTCTGGCCGATATTCTCAGTGAACGATTTCCGCGGTTTCACGATCCATCTATTTTGTATTACGGCATCCCCTTCGCTTTTGGCGCTCTTTTGATTACTCTGCTGGTGGATGTAAATCTGGGAATCCTCTCATCCTTGACTCTCGCCATTCTTGCCGGCGTTTTTTATGGCGACATTAATCTCGCCGCCTATCTGATCATCGGGAGTCTGGCCGGAATATATAGCATCCGGCAATACAAGGACCGCGCCGCTATTCTTAAGGCGGGACTTACGATTGGAATTGTAAATATTCTCTGCCTGGCGAGTCTCGATATCCTTAGACAAATGGGGCTGAATCTCACCGACGTGTTGGACCAGTTTGTGCTGGCGCTTTTGAGCGGCATGCTGGCTGCAGCGTTAGCGTCCATGCTGCTGCCCGCATTGGAAGCACTTTTCAAGATTGTCACCGACATCCGGCTCCTCGAATTGTCGAATCTGAATGCCCCGATATTGAGACGGCTGTCGGTGGAGGCCCCCGGAACCTATCATCACAGTCTGATGGTGGCAACCCTGGCGGAAGTCGCAGCGGAATCGGTGGGCGCCAATTCTCTGCTCGCCCGTGTAGCCGCCTATTACCACGACTTGGGCAAATTACTGAAACCTGAATATTTTGTGGAGAATCAATCCTACGGCAGCAATAAGCATGAGGAAATTCCTCCGGATGTGAGCTCCGCCATCCTCGCAAGTCACGTGAAGGACGGCCTGCAGCTGGCCAAGGAAAGTGGATTGCCTCAACGCATCACCGATATGATCCCGCAGCACCATGGAACGCGCGTGATGACCTATTTCTATCAAAAGGCGAAGGATGCCATGATCGGGAAGGCGGGAGAAATTGACGAGGCCAGCTTCCGCTATCCGGGCCCCAAACCCCAGAGCAAAGAGGCGGCCATAATCATGATGGCTGATTCTGTAGAAGCGGCTTCCAGAACACTCTCTGAACCCGCGCCGGCGCTGGTTCAAGGAATGATCGACCGTCTGATCGACGATATCGTCCGGGATGATCAGTGTAATGAATGTGATATCACGCTCCGTGATGTCCAGCTTGTCAAAGAAAGCTTTCTAAAAATTCTAACCGGTATTTTTCACCACCGCATCGATTACCCAGGCTATGACTTTAAAGCCACTGCCAGCGATTCCCGATGACAGGCTGTGCAGAATCACGGTTCTGAACAGACAACGTCTGTGCAAAATTGACCGGAAATCTGTTGCCTTGTTCTGCACAGCATTACTCCGGTCATTGGGTGTGCCGGACTCCACTCTCACCATCGTATTGGTGCGCGCTCGAGAGATGCGTTCGATCAACTATCGTTATCTCGGCAGAAACTATGCAACGGATGTGCTCAGCTTTTCCTACGGGAAGCTGAAGATGGAAGGCGTGCCCTTTCTTGGGGAAATCGTTATTGCTCCCGAGATTGCCGCGAA
Source organism: Acidobacteriota bacterium (assembly GCA_050010475.1). Taxonomy (GTDB): domain Bacteria; phylum Acidobacteriota; class UBA6911; order UBA6911; family UBA6911; genus UBA6911. The sequence continues at coordinate 18,930 of JBEKKY010000016.1, forward strand.
TCAGGCTGTCCGAAACAAGATCTCGCCCGACAAGGAACTGCGGAAACTGCTTGTCCATGGTATCGTGCATTTGTTGGGCTACGATCATGAGACCGATCGGGGACAAATGAATCGATTGCAAACAAATCTACTGCGCAGGAAATTCTTTCTGAATTCGCCTTCGCTGATGCAGTCAAAGGCAACCTGACGATCCGACCTCCGGGGCTAGCAACGGTTGTGCAACCGCCTCGGCTGCTTGCCCCACATAAGGGTACTTCACGACATTATGGTTGACGCAAAAGATCGCAAATTCATGAAGAAAGCGCTTGCACTTGCGGAAAAGGGCCTGGGGTTGGCAAGCCCGAATCCAAGTGTCGGCTGTGTAATTGTTCAGAATGGTCAGATTGTCGGGCAGGGCTGGCATGAATACGCACGTCGGGACCATGCAGAAGTGCGGGCGCTCAACCAGGCTTCCGAGCGTTCCCGAAACGCCACAGTGTATTTGACTCTGGAGCCATGCTGTCACCAGGGAAGGACTCCGCCTTGCGTGCACCGGCTGATTGAGGCCGGTATCCGACGTGTGGTGGTCGCTAGAATCGATCCGAATCCCAAGGTGTCCGGGCAGGGAATCGAAATTTTGCGCTCTGCGGGCGTGCAGGTGGATGTTGGGCTCATGCAGGAAGAAGCCGGAAGGATTATCGAATCATTCGCCTGCCATATTTCCACAGGTTTGCCCTTTGTCATCTCCAAAGTTGGAATGTCATTGGATGGGAAGATAGGGACGGCGGGAAGGAAGGATCGTTGGATCACCTCCCCGGAAAGCAGGGAATTCGGACAGCGACTGCGGCTTTGCGCTGATGCTCTGCTCGTGGGGATCGGGACAGTGCTCTCGGATGATCCGGAATTGACCTATCGCGGAAGGGCGGGCAAAGCCCGGCCTCTGACGCGCGTGGTTCTTGACTCGGGACTTCGGATGCCGACTGCCGCTCGCCTCTTTCAGTCTGATCCTCGCGCTCCAGTTCTGATTTTCTGCAGTCCGGACGCTGCTCTAAGAAGAGGATCCAAACTGGAGGAACGGGACGCCGAAATTGTCCATGTTCCCTCTTTGGGCGATAAACTCGATCTGCAGGCTGTCCTTCAGGAATTGGGGAAAAGAAATATTTTGGGATTGTTGGTGGAAGGTGGAAGCCGGGTGCACTGGTCATTTCTGTCGAAGCAACTGGTCGACAAGTTCTACTTCATGATCGCCCCGCTGGTGCTTGGGGGAAAAGATGCAGTGCCGTCTGTAGGCGGCAAAGGTTACGAGATCATTGCCGACTCCCCGAGATTCAGGATTCGCAAGTCCTTTTATGCCGGACCGGATGTTGTGCTTGAAACATATCCTTCGTATTCGAGGTCCATCATGTCTCCGTGGCTTGCTTCAGAAAAAGTTCCATCTGGCGAGCGAGATCTGCTGCGCCCATCAAAGCGGAAATGACCGCAGCGCTTGTGGCGCCGGCAGCCAACACTTCGCGGACGTTTTCCAGACCAATCCCTCCGATCGCAACCACGGGAACGGACGAAATTTTGCAGGCATGAGCAAGCCTTCTCAGCCCAACAGCAGGCGAGGCATTCTCCTTGGTTGAGGTTCCGTAGACAGGTCCAAAACCAATATACTGGACTGGGAAACCGGATGATCTTCGAACCTGCGCGATGGAATGAGTCGAGAATCCGATGATACGATCTTTTCCGAGAACCGCTCGGACGGCCTCAGGCGGCAAATCGCTTTGTCCGAGATGCACTCCCATAGCGCCACAGCTGAGAACGAGGTCACACCTGTCGTTGACGATCAGTGTTACTCCCTTCGTGCAGGCGAACTCGACACATTGCTTCAGGTCATGCAAGAGCTCTTCAACCGGAGTGGATTTATCCCGTATCTGAACAAGCTGAGCTCCGCCGCGCACCAGTTCTTTCAGAATGCTGATATGGCTTGTCATGCGGGCCAGTTTTTTGTCTGTAATTGGGTAGATAGGAGGGAGCGTGAATACCATTGGATTGCTAGTTCGGAATCGCTATCGAAATCGGTATCG
>JBEKKY010000017.1:0-29252 GCA_050010475.1 Acidobacteriota bacterium
GATCCCGAGGTCCCTGCAATGGTATAGGTTCCGGCAGGTGCAGCATTCCCGTGCTGATAAAAGCGAAGCGGACGTTTTGGGAAAGAGACTATGCGAAACCCGGTGGGAAGACTCCGCTTAGACCCGGTATAGACATCTCCACTGTCAGGATCCACCCAATAGAACTTTTGCCCGCCGTTATCAACCGCGAAGAGTATTGGAGTATTGGAGGAAATTGCGTGCATCCTTCCCCACTGCAGCGATGCCTCCAAAGTCCGGGCGCTTCCCCACAACGTCCACTCCCGCTGCAGGCTGGTGAGGTTCGGGGCCGCTGCGGAAATCAGAACGGCAGCGCACATCGTAACCACGATCAATTCAACAAGGCTGGAACCTTCCGAAGCGCTCCCGTTTGTCACAGCTATCTAATGAGCGAACGCAGCTTTGAGCGAAAAAATCAGCGAGGAAATCTGAAGTACCAGTCCCAGACCGACAGACCATAAAAAAGGCAGACGGCTGCGCCTATGCCCAGAAATACACCAAAGGCCAGCTTGGTTTGGAGATTCTTGTGGCGAAAGAGTATGAGAAAAACCCCGACAATGGAGCCCAAAAAAGAGCCTGCAAGTATGGTAAGAAATGCAATGCGGCAACCCAGGAAGGCTCCGACCATCGCCATCATTTTTACATCCCCCATCCCGAGCCCTTGTCTTTTCCGAAGTTTCTCATAGCCAATTGCCAAAAACAGAAGAGGTCCCCCGCCGATGATGGCACCCAGAAGGGAACCAACCCAAGGCAGAATCAGTTGGGGATTTTCGGGCCAAAGCCAGGAGGCAGCCATGGTCGAAAGGGCATCTGAATAATACGAAACCGGCTGGAACGGGCTTAGGAGAATGCCCACCGCTATTCCGGGCAGGGTCAAAACATTCGGGAGGATCTGATGATGGTAGTCGGTAAACACAAGGACGATAAGAACCGAAAGCAGGAGTGAATTAACAAAGGCAGGGGCCGTAAAATTCCATTCCCATGCGCAGGCAAAAAAGGCGGCGCCCGTTAACAATTCAACAAGCGGATATTGAACGGAAATAGGGTTCCCACATATGCGGCACCTGCCGCGAAGCAGCAAATAGGAAAGGACCGGTATGTTGTCATAGGGTCGGATCGGGTTTCCGCAATGCGGGCAGGCGGAACCTGGAAACACAATCGACTTGTCCAGTGGGATCCGGTAGATGCATACGTTCAGAAAACTTCCAATCACGAGCCCGAAAACGGCATAGATAACCAGCGCAATTTGCATTTGGCTATTCTATTTTATTTGATCGGAAATCTGGGAGGTAAATCGATTGACGATTTCGGATTGACGATTGACGATTTGAAAATCGTCAACCGTCAATCGTTAATCGTCAATCCTGAATCCTGGGTTTTACTTTTGATTTGATATGTTGCTTGAGATTCCTTTGGCGATCTCGAAATCGTTGATATCGATCAGCGTATACATCGCCTTCTGCAGTGTGATGATCGCCCGTTTGTAATTGATCTGAGCGTTTAGTTCCGCAGCCTGAGCTGCGGCCAATTGATCCTGCCGTTGGAGAACCAGGTAGACTTGGCTCAGCCCGGCATCCAGGCGCTTCTCTTCTCCCTGCAGCCGTTCTTCCGAGAGACGCGTGGATTCACTGGCAGCTTTAACCTGGTTTCGGCGGGTTTCTCATCAAATCCTGCCGCTTCGTAATATCCTGCTGGGCAATCTGGGCATCCATGCTTCGATTCCGCAATGGAATGGTAAATTGGAATTGGACCGACCAGTTTGAATAGCCTTCGGTGAAAATAGTCTTATAGGCATTTCCGATGCCCCCTACCAGCGCCGTGGGGGTACTGGGGAGTGGATGGCCCTGTAGGTCGGTGATGCATTGGCCCGTTAAATAGTTTGTCTGGCAGCCTTGGGGGCCCGCCGTGCCCTGGCTTCCGAATTGCCCGGTGAGATCGAACTGCCACCTCCTGTTGTTCAGAAGCATGTTTTTATTGATATCGTCTTTTCTCAAGCTGATATCCGATTGCTCCATTTCGGGCCTGTTTTTAAGGGCTGTGGCGAAAGCGGAATCAACGTCAACCTTATATTCCACAAAGTCCGGTTTATCGGTCGGAACAATTACCTGGTTCCAGATTTCCGAATTCCTGTTACTGGAGATCAGGGCGCGCAAGGCGTTTTCCTGGTTGAGGACTGTTTCCTCGGAAGCGATCAGATCGACCTCCCGCTGCGCCATGTCGGCTTCCGAATCGATCACGTCGATAGGGGCCAGTGTGCCGACTTCCACCTTTTTCCTGTTATCCCGAAGGCTGATTTGAGCCAACCGCATTGACTGGCGTTTGATGTCATAGTCCCGGATCGCCGACACGAGGCTCCAGTATTGGGTTTGAATATTGGAAATTGTTTCGGTGACCTTCTGTTTGAACTGGCTGTCCGTGTTCTTGAGGTCCAGGTTATACAGCTTGATATTGGCGCGCGTGGTATCGATGCGAAGATTCTTCAAAAGCGGCTGGGTAAAACTGACCCTTGCTGAGGCGCTGTACTGCGGGTTGAAACTAGCGGTTGTGCTGTTATTGTCCGTGCGCCCGGAGTTCCAATTCACTTGAAAGTTTCCGCCGGTCTTAACACTCTGGGTAAAAGTGAAATTCCATTGGGCAACGTCGTTTTTATTGAATCCGACTGTTGATGTGTTGGTGAGATTAGTGACGGCGGTTTTTTGGGAATTCACACCCGCCGTGCCGGTGAGTTTGGGATCGTAATCCCCATAGGTTTGCATTATTCTCTGCTGCGACACCGCCTCCTGCGTGTCCTGGATCGCAATGTCCAGGTTGTTCTGAAGAGCCAGCTTCGTAACCTCTTTCATAGAAAGCTGGATCGCCGTGCCATCTTTCTGAGCCTTTTCAATCGTGCTTTGCGGCAAAGGCGGAAGATCCGCCGTGGCCGAGGTCTGTGTTGTGGTTCCCTTAGCAGGAGGGGCAGCCTGCTGCTGCGCCATAATCGATGGCGACATCGAAGCGAATATGAGAACCAGGCACAAGATGCCCGACACGATAAAAATCCGGCGCGGCAATGCGGAACTGTCATTCATACTGGTCTCCTTAACATTAAAAAATACCAATACTGCGAACACCTAAGGAATACGTTGAATGGAAGAAAACTGTTTCACGAAGATGGAGATTGAGGCAACTTCCAGTTAGGCAAAATTCCCGGGTTTTAAGCAAATGTGTGCGAGCAACGCGCACGGGCGAGAAAAACATCAAAGGGATGAATTGAAATCAACTTAGATGGGACAGCGGAAAACCAGGGACGCCCCACTTTTCGCCCGGACCAGCATCGATTTGATCAAACCGAAACAGGCGAATAGGGGAGTCTCCTTTCCATTTCCGCTTTCATCAATTTGTGGGCTGCTGATCCGGAGGATCTGTGGGCCGCTTTAAAGTTGGGCGGGGCTTCTGCTGTGAACCGTCGTCTCCGCCGCTCCCGCCCGTGTTTCCAGGTTCCTGGCCGCCTCCTTCCGTCCTTCGCTTCAGGGTGGGACGCTTTTGATCCTGCTTGCCCGAGGCATCCTCGGATTTCTCCGCGTTATCGATGGATTGCAGGCGTGCTCTTACGCGGTCGAATTCCGAAGTGTCGACCATGTAATTGTCTTTCTCGGGCAAATATCTCTGCTCATCCAGGGCAGCCGTGATGCGATCTTCTGTCGAAGGATGTGTACGAAACCAGCTGCCAAAACGGCCGGGCTTGCCTTTTTCCTGTTCCAGCAGTTTCTCGAAAAATGAAACAAAAGCGTTCGGGTCATAGCCGCTATTCCAGAGATATTGAATCCCCAGCTGGTCAGCCTCCTTTTCAGATTCCCGGGTAATTCCCATCAGCCCTAAATTGAGTCCCAGCCCCATGGCATTTTGAATTCCCATTTGCGCCCAATATCCGCCGACAAAAAGCGCCGGTATCGAGAACAACTGGAGGTATTGGCCCTTGGACATGCGGGCAGTGGCGTGCCGCGCGATTACGTGGGATATCTCATGCGCCATCACTCCCGCCAGTTCCGCTTCATTGTCGGCTGCAAGGATCAGGCCTTTGTTGACGTAAAAGAATCCGCCGGGAAAGGCAAATGCATTGACCTCGTCCGTATCGACAACCTTAATGTGGAACGGAACTTTAGCATCAGAGTGCTTGACAAGGTTCTGACCGATTCTATCCACGTATTCGCTGACGACAGGATCATCAATGAGACGGGCAGTCTGTTCGAATTCAGAAGCGATCTGGTTGCCCAGGGCTATCTCTTTTTCCTGCGATACCCAATTCGGAAGAACGCCGAAGATCTTTCCAGCGACGTTGCGGTTCCCGATGTTCTCAACATCGCCGTGTTTTCTGTCAGCGTAGCCTGGCAGGGAAAGAAGCAGCGTTACCAGGACGAATCCGTATACTTTCGCAGACAGCCTCTTCATAGAGATCCTCCACTCGAGCGGTTGTTTTCTCCGGCAAGCCTCGATATGCTAGAGCATTGTGGTGAACCTACATCGGCTGGGGCCGGCTATTTTTTCAAAAGGTTAGATGTCTCCGGCCTTCCGATGTTTCATAATTAACATATTAGGCTCCTTGCCGGAGGGGTGTCAACCTGTAGTAGATCCGTTTACGCGTTTACGGGTTCACGCGCTAACGCGTCAACTCGTAAACGCGTAAACCCGTAAACGGGCAATTACCATGAAGATATTGAGCGCAATGCAGATGGCGGAAGTTGACAGGCTAACCACGGAGCGGTATTTGATCCCCTCCATTCTGTTAATGGAGAATGCAGGCCGCTCTGTGGCCGACCAGATCGAGAAAGCCTGTCCTGGTCTGGATCAGAAAAGCATCATGGTGTTTTGCGGCAGGGGTAACAACGGAGGAGATGGCTTTGTGGTGGCCCGTTATCTTGCGCTGCGCGGCGCCGCTCCATCCATCCTCCTGTTTTCCGATCCGGGGAAATTGAAGGGCGATGCCCTGGCCAATTGGGAAATTGCGAAGGCAATGGGATTGCAGATTCACATCTTATCCAAGCCGCTTGAAATTAGATCCTATCTTAAGAAGGCAGTTGCTCCCGACATTGTAGTGGATGCACTGTTTGGGACCGGGCTTTCCAAACCTATTGGACCGGAGTTCCGTCCCATAATCGAGTGGATTAACCAATCCAAAGCGTTCGTTGCTGCAGTCGATATTCCCTCCGGCCTTATGGCGGACTCGCATGAGATCCCGGGTCCCGCGGTCAAAGCTCACTTGACGGTCACTTTCTCGGCCCTGAAGCTTGCCCATGTCGTTCCTCCTGCTTCGGATTTTTCGGGAAAAGTCGTTCTCGCGCCCATAGGCTCGCCGCCCGCCTTGTTCGAAAATCCGGAGTATCGGCTGAACCTGGTGGATCCGGCGCAGGTGCGCAAGACTTTGCCGCGCAGAGCGCGTGAAAGCCACAAAGGCTCGTTCGGCCATGTCTATGTGGTGGCCGGCTCCCGTGGAAAGAGTGGGGCAGCGCTGATGACAGGCATTGCCGCGCTCCGGTCCGGCGCCGGATTGGTCACTTTGTGGCTCCCCAGGAGCGTTCAAAAGCATGTCGTGGGAAAATTCCCTGAACTGATGACTGAAATCCTGCCGGAAACCGAAGAAGGAACTTCGGATCGCTCGGGTGCTGAGAAGCTAATTACCTCGTTAGCTGACGTGGATACCCTGGTGTTGGGGCCGGGGATCACAACCCACCCATCCACCCGGAAGCTGGTTTGGGAACTCGTTCGACGCTCTCCCGTTCCCGTTGTCTTGGATGCAGATGGGATCAATGCTTTTGTGCCGCCGGCCGAGCCTCTCAAAAACGAAGCAGGCCAACCTGTTGTGATAACTCCGCACCCTGGGGAAATGGCTCGGCTCATAGGCAAGAAAATTTCGGACGTGCAGAAAAACCGGCTGGAAACTGCGCGGCACTGCGCGGCAACCCTGCGCTGCTATGTGGTTTTAAAAGGCTTTCAGACGGTAATCGCGGCGCCGAAAGGAGAGCTGTACATTAACAATACGGGAAATCCGGGCATGGCAACAGGAGGCACGGGCGATATTCTCTCAGGCATTATAGGCCGCTTTGTGGCTGGCTGGAAAAACCAGAGCACTCGGGATCGCCACGCCAAGCTTTCGGATTTCGTCTGCGCTGCCGTCTATCTTCACGGACTGGCAGGGGATCTCGCAGCCGAGAAAGAAGGAATGGAGTCACTGATCGCGACCGACCTCCTGAAATACCTGCCCGATGCATTCAAGAGAGTATCAGTCCAATGAAGGTTCGCAGGACCGGGAAAACCCGGCACGTTTCGCACATTTTTAGCAGGTCTCCCGAACAAACGCGGAGAGCCGGATTCGAGATCGCCCGATCCTTGTCGATTCCCGGCATAGTACTGCTGCGTGGCGCGCTTGGGACAGGCAAGACTACTCTGACGCGCGGAATTGCTCAGGGTCTTGGTTTAGACGATCCAAGTCTGGTCAACAGTCCCTCCTTCACCTTGATTAACATTTATAATGGGATCTGCCCGATTTACCATGTGGACCTCTATCGTCTTGGGGATGAAAGGGATTTGTATTCAATCGGTCTTGACGACTTTCTGGGAAGGGAAGGCGTTACGATAATCGAATGGAGCGAGCGGCTCGCTGAAGATCTTGAGGATGCCATTATTGTTGAAATTGAGGATGCGGGCGACGATCGGCGGATGCTGCATATTATTTCTCCAAGGACCTGGAAAAAGTAGAATTCAGAATCCAGGAGTCAGAAATCGAAATGGGAAGGAATTGTGCGCCCTTCATTCTGAATTCTGACTCCTGGATTCTTTTGTTTTTGACTGGGAGATATGAGGGAATCGCTTTGAAATTCGAGGAATTACCTGGAATTCCCGGGATTTGGCTTGATTTCCTGCGATCCAGGATACCCATTCTGTCCGCTCCCTCCAGTGTGAAGAGTCTGGTCGCGCATGCAGACGCTGTTGTAGGGCGCAGAACGAAAAATAATGATCTTGTCCGCGCTTTAGCCGGTCAAGAGCCGGATTCCTCTCGAGTTCTTGAACATATTCAACGGCTGGGTCAGCCACATTCAGTAGCGGTTGTTACAGAGATTCACTCCGGGCTGTTCGGAGGGCCCGTGGTGCATATTATCAAATGCCTGACGGCGATAAAGCTTTGTGAAGAGCTTGTGAAAGAAGGAGTCAGTGCAATTCCGATCTGCTGGATCAATCCGGATTCTCCGGCGGACTTCTCCATCTGGTCCGTAAGCCTGCTGGACGCCGATGGCGAGATTCATTCCATGGAAATCTCTCCTGGCGAAACAATTCCAGATCACATCTCCGATCTCATTTCGCAGGTCGGGAAATTCGGAGGTGGCAATTTTGACACGGAAGTCCTTGAAATTTTGCAGTCTGCTTTTCGGCCCGGCGGTTCCTTGTCGGCAGCGTCGGCGCGGTTGATTTCGGCTCTGACGAGGCAATGGGGGATGATCGTGTTCGACCCTGGCGCGCCTGAATTTCGGCCGATTATCTCTAGGGCGGTCGCTACGCTTCAAGCCCGGAATTCGGAAATCCAATTCCTGATGCAAGGCACTGCGTCGACACTTGCCGGGCTAGGGTATGGTTCCTTCAGCACGACAGCGATTCCGGCATCCTTAATCCAGAGCCTGCTTTTTCCCGTTCTTGTCCATGTGACGGACCCGTTCGAAATTCGTTCGCTGGCGAATGTTCTGCCGGTCTTTGAGGAGATCGGTCGGGCTCAGCCGATCGTTTGGCCCGAAGCGAGTGCGACGGTAGGAGATGTACGGTGCTGCCGAACTCTCAGGCGCTATAGCCTCAGTCTTGCACAGCTTTATTCCGGAGAAGAAGAGGTGCTGCGCACTCTGCGGGAAGCATTGCCACGGGCGGCGGCAGGAAAGCTCCGCAGTATCAAGTCTGAAGTCGAGACACGAATTTCGGAATTGAAGCGTCTCGTTTCTGAAGAAGGTGGGTTTTCGAAAACGGCGGATTCCTGCAAAGAAAAAATACTCTACCAAATCGATCGCCTGGAGCATCTGCTCGAATCTGCTCTAAATACAAAGGAGCATACGGCGAGCCGCCATATCCATCAGGCGTGCAATTTTCTGGCGCCGCACCGACGGCTTCAGGAAAGAGAGCTTGCCGCTGTTCAAATCCCGTTACGTTATGCGAGCGAGGGGCTTCGGCATCTGTACGAGAAGCTGGATATCCTGAGCTTTGAACACCAACTCATTTGGATGGATTAGAAGATGCAGATAGACATACTTGCTTTTGGCGCGCACCCGGACGATGTCGAACTATTTGCTGGAGGAACGCTGGCAAAAATGGCTGCGCTTGGACATTCAACCGGAATCGTGGACCTGTCGCGGGGAGAATTGGGGACGCGAGGAACCCCGGCATTGCGCAAGAAAGAGGCGGCCAGCGCGGCCAAAATACTCGAGGTAAAAGTCCGTGAAAACCTGGGCCTTCCCGATGGCGACGTTCGGGTCACCGCTGAAGCGCGACTGAAAATAATCCGTGTTCTGAGAAAATATCGTCCCCTGATCGTGCTCACCCATTATTGGGACGACAGGCATCCCGATCATATCAATACAAGCAGGCTGGTTGCGGAAGCCGTCCACCACTCTGGGCTGGCAAAAATAGAAACCGGGCAGGTGCGCTACCGGCCTCCAACCCTTCTTTTCTTTAAGCTCCCAACCAATGTTGTTCCAAGCTTTGTAATCGACGTTTCCGATTTTGTTGAACAACGCAGTGCGGCAATCGCAGCTTACAGATCACAGATTTTCGATCCTGCAAGCCTCGAGCCGCCGACGAACCTGAGCCATCCGGACTTCCTGACTCATATAGAAAACGTCCACTCCTTTTACGGGACCTTGATCGGCAAGCGGAAAGGAGAAGCGTTTCATTTTAAAGGCGTGCTGGAAATGCGGGACCTCATGAGTCATTTTAGTCCTCCATAGCCGTCTGGCACTAACTATTAAGTTTTTTCAAGAAAACCTTGTGTCAAAACGAGCTGTCTGGAATCTGTATATTTTGAATTCGGACTCCTGAGTTTTTAAGTTCTCTTGCTGCTGACTGTCGAACGAAGACTGATGTATAATCTGCGCCCCAGGAAAGGGATTTGCAGATGTTTCAAGAACGCGCCAAGCTGTTTAACCGGATCCAGTTTATTGCGGACATTCTGATAACATTTGCCGTCTTTCCGCTCGCGTATTGGAGCCGAACGCATCTCTCGGAAGTTTTGCCGGCTGCTTTGGACCGGCAATTGAATCCGGCGTTGCTCCCCCTCAATCAGTATTTTTGGATGATTGGATTAGCGGGTGGCTGCTGGGCTGCCGGCTATTCTCTGGGACTTTATCGGATCTCAATGCGACGTTCCGGCTGGGAGAAAGTGCGGATCGCGCTGGAAAGTTCCGTCATCCTCGGGTGGTTTCTCGCATTCCTTTCATTTGCACTGAAGCTTGACCTCAGCCGTCCCTTGATCGCGCTATTTGTCTGTTACCAAGCCGTTGCCCTCACGGGGACCAGAGTGCTGATCCTTATTCGCAGGAAGCAATTGGCTTTTTCGTCAAAGGGCTGCAGCAATATTCTGATTGTGGGAACCGCGGATAAGGCGCACAAAATGGGGACCCTGATTTCGCGCTATTCGGACTGGGGGTTTCGGATCTTGGGCTACGTGGATGTGAATGGTGCAGACACTGGTAAGACCGGCGGTGAAGCTATGGGATCGATATCGGATCTGCCCCAAATCATCGAAAACAACATTGTGGATGAGATCATCTTTGCCGGAGATCGCCCAAATCTGGATATGCTGGATAAAATACTGGAATTGTGCAAGGAACAAGGGATTCGCACTCGTCTGGCCGCCGATTTCTTTCCCGCAAAAGCCACCAATGTCTCGATGGAGTTTTTGGAAAACGTTCCGGTGATTACGTTCAGCTCCGCTCCGGAACATGCATTTTCTCTCTTGATCAAGCGAGTCCTGGATGTAATGATATCGGCCGTTTTGCTCTTTCTGCTTTTTCCATTTCTGGTCTTGATTGGGCTGCTGGTCAAACTGACGTCGAAGGGACCCATCATCTATCGCCAGACACGCTGCGGCTTATACGGGCGGAAATTTACGCTTTATAAAATTCGCAGCATGTTCGACGGCGCAGAAGACGTTTTGTGGGAGATCAAGCATCTCAACGAGATGGCCGGACCGGTATTTAAAATGCGCAATGATCCTCGTGTCACTCCGCTGGGGCGCTTCCTTCGAAAAAGCTCGATTGATGAGTGGCCGCAGTTCTGGAATGTCTTGAAGGGAGACATGAGCCTCGTAGGCCCGCGCGCGCCTCTTCCCGACGAAGTGAAGGAATATACGCGGTGGCAAAGGCGGCGATTGTCGGTCAAGCCCGGGATCACATGCCTCTGGCAGGTCTCAGGCCGCAACGAGATCGATTTTCAGGAATGGATGAAGCTGGACCTCCACTACATCGATAACTGGTCCCTTCTTTTGGATTTCAAGATTTTGCTGCGCACCTTCCCCGTAGTGATCTTCGGAAAGGGAGCCAGGTGATATTTACGATTGACGATTTACGATTGACGAATGGGAAAGCAATGTGTTGCCATTTGCGAACGGGAAACTGCGACATCGTCAATCGTCAATCGATAGGCTGATCCTTGTATTGCAACTGATAAAGCTTCCAATAGATTCCCCGTAACCGCAGCAACTCCTGGTGCGAACCGACCTCCCGAATCCGGCCTCGGTGAAGAACGATGATCCGGTCGGCATTTTGAATTGTTGAAAGGCGGTGGGCAATAATGATTGAAGTGCGGCCCGCCATTAGTTTGGCGAGAGCATCTCTGATCAGCAGTTCGGTTTCGGTATCGATGCTGGAAGTCGCCTCATCCAAAACCAGGATTTTCGGATTGAAAGCCAGGGCGCGTGCAAAGGCGAGCAGCTGCTTTTGTCCTACCGAAAGAGAAGAACCCCGTTCTCCAACCTCGGTGGAAAATTGCCGCTCCAGTTTGTGGATGAAATGCGAGGCATGAACCGTCTCTGCTGCTCTCTGAACCTGCTCGTCGGAAATCCGATGGTTCCCAAGCCGTATGTTTTCGGACACGCTTCCTGAAAACAGAAACACATCCTGGAGTACAATCCCGATTGAACTCCGCAACCCCTGCAGATTGAAATTCCGGATGTTTTCACCATCAACCAGAATCTCTCCCTGCTGCACGTCATAAAACCGGCTCAAGAGGGAGATGATCGTGGATTTGCCTGCGCCGGTTGCCCCAACCACCGCGATCTTCTCTCCGGGTTCCACGTTGAATGAAACATCATGGAGTACAGGCTCCCCGGCATTGTAGAAAAAGCTCACGTTTCGAAACTCGATGCTGCCTCGTTCGACGGTAAGAGATCCGGTCTTTGATGGCGAGGCGATTGAAGGTTCCGTGTCCAGAAGCTTGAAAATACGTTCCGAGGACGCCATCGCAGACTGCAGAATCGTGTATTTTTCGCTGAGGTCTGAAATCGGGCTGAAGAAGCGATCCGAATATTGGATGAAAGCGACAAGCGTTCCCAATGTCAGCGCTCCGGTTAGAACCTGACGTCCCCCGTACCAGACGATGAGAGCGACGGCGGAAGCCGAAATCAACTCCAGTAGCGGAAAGAAAATCGCATAGTAGAAGATTGACTGCAGGTTCGCGTCGAGGTGATCTTTGTTGATTCGCGTGAACTGCCGATATTGCTTTTTTTCCTGACTAAACAGCTGCACGACTGCAGCTCCGGTTATGTTTTCCTGCAGAAAGGCATTAATGCGGGCGATTGCGGTTCGCACCTTCCTAAACGAATCCCGCACCTTGATCTTAAAGAGAAGAGTGACCAGGATCAGGAATGGAAGAATAGTGACAATTCCCAGTGCAAGTCTGTAATTAAGCAAGAAAAGTGAGATGATGATGCCTGAGAGGGTGAAGATGTCATCGAAAACGGATATGACGCCCGAAGTGAACAGCTCATTCAGCGCGTCGACATCCGTTGTGACACGGGTCATCAGGCGCCCGACCGGATTTTTGTCAAAAAAGGAGACATCCAGCTTCTGCAAGTGCCGGAATATCTGCATCCTGAGGTCATACATTATTTTCTGGCCCATCAAATTGATGAGCCATGTCTGACTGAAACTCAGGGCGAAGACACAAACGAGAGTAAGGGCATAAATGACGGCGATTTGATTCAGCCCGGAAAAGTTATTATTGCGGATGTATCGGTCGATCGCAATTTTTGTCAAATAAGGCTGAATGATCGAAAGGGCCGACCCCGCAATGAGGCACACGATCGCCAGAAGTGCCGAGCGACGATAGGGCCGGAGATAAGCGAGCAGCCTCCGCATCAATCGCGCGTCATAAGCTTTTCCGAGCACCTGTTCTTCGCTGATATCATCGTTCATGGTCAGGTCTTTACGTTTTCCCCGTTAATCCTTCTGAACTCCGGCCGCCGGATCATCAACCGAATCCAACGGGGAACGGGGGACTGGGAACGGGGAACCCTCCAATTCCAGCTCTTCCTCAAGGAGTTGCTTCCGATAAAGCTCTGCATACACGCCCTGCATCGCCATCAGCGATTCGTGGGTCCCGCGTTCTACGATGGATCCATTTTTGAGCACGACGATCTGGTGAGCGCTTTTAACGGTAGAGATCCGGTGAGAAACCAGGATGGTCGTTCTATTGTTCATGATTTTTGTAAGCTCGCCGAGGATTTTCTCTTCCGTGTAGGTGTCCACATTTGACAACGAATCATCGAAGATCAGGATTTTGGGAAGTGCAATGACGGCCCGGCTGATTGCAACGCGCTGCTTTTGCCCTCCGGAGAGGGTGATTCCTCGCTCGCCTACGTAGGTCTGCATTTTATTGGAAAAGGTGTCGATGTCATCCGCAATCTGGGAAACGTGAGCAGCCCAATCCACTTCACGGTCGGTGGTTTCGAAATCGTTTCCGAACGCAATATTTTCCCGGATCGTATCGGAAAAAAGAAATGTCTCCTGCGGAACATAACCGATGGTTTTACGCAATTCCGACAATGGCCAGTGATGCACATCCTTCCCGTCGACCAACACCGTTCCTGGCGGAGGATTAAAAAGCCTGGGGATCAGGTTCACCAGTGTTGACTTGCCGCTTCCTGTATGCCCGACAATAGCCAGAGTTGTTCCCGCGGGAACGGTCAGGGTAACGCTATTGAGCACCGGGGTCGTGGAGTTGGGGTATTGAAATGTAAGGTTACGGATTTCCAGAGCGCCATGAATGGAATCCGGCACGGATGCACCGGGCTCGTCATGGATTTCCGGTTCTGAATCCATTATTTCCAGGATCCTTCCCATCGAAGCCGCACCCCGCTCGAGTATGTTAATGACCCATCCGGTGGCAATCGTAGGCCAGGTCAGCATCGCCAGATAGCCCATGAAGGCGACAAACTCTCCCAGCGTTAATTTCCCCTGGATTACCTGTCGTCCGCCAAACCAGAGGAGGGCAACCGACGACATTCCGATCAGCGCCGTCATCATGGGATAGAAGAGGCCCCAGAGGCGTATCAAAGCTACATTGCGCTGGACATATTCGACATTGAGCTTGCGAAAATCCTCGATCTCGGATTCCTCGCGCGCAAACGCCTTAACGACCCGGATCCCGGACAAGTTCTCCTGAGCTTTGGTGCTGATATTTGAAAACTGCTCCTGAATGGTCTCAAACCGATCGTGAATTTTATGGCCGAATTTTTTTACGGTTACGGAAACGAGTGCTAGCGGAATATACGCGAGCAGGGTCAGCTTCCAGTTCAATTGCAGCAGAATGGTAGTGCCTAGGATCGCCTGAGTTACGGTATTCATCGAGTACATTATCCCGGGGCCCAGCACCGACCGGACGGCATTGAGGTCGTTGGTCGCCCTGGACATAATGTCTCCGGTATTCCGGGACTGGAGGAAGGAAAGAGACATTTTTTGAATATGCGCGAGAAAATCGTTTCTCAAGTCATATTCCACCAGCCGGCTCACACCGATGAGAATCCGTCTCATCCAGAATCGAAAAAAGCCCTCCAGAACTGAAATACAGAGAATGAGCGCTGCAAATTGAGGAAGTTTCGCTTTTTGAATTCCGTGGTTCAGGCCATCAACTACATACTTCAAGACCCAAGGCGAGAACATTCCGGTGACGACCGTGAGAACGACCATCAAAAAGCCCAAGATCATCTGGGAACGATATCTGCCCAGATAAGGCACCAGATAGAGAAGGGGATGTTTTCGTTCGTTCATAAAAGCATGCTGGCTGGAGAATTGATCCCAATTGCGGATTCGGACTGGGGATTTAAACCCGGCAATCCTGCAATAAACTGCTAACGGGCTGCCCTCATATCTTTATAGGGTACCACTCCGCTGTCGCGCAACTTGAACTCTACTGAATATTTCGCAAATTCCATCTTGTAGTTAGGATAGACCAGCTCAAATTGTGCGGTCTCGTCGGGGGCGATCGTCTCCTTATCCATGCGAACAATCGATGTTTCCAAGACGTTTCCGTCATGGCCGTACAAACGAATCGCCGCATCCAACTGCTCGATGGGAGCCGTCGTTATGTTTCTCAGGACCCCCCGGATATGGAGTTCGTTGTCTTTGGTTTCATCACCCAGGTACAGGAACGAAATCTTCTCTTGCGGAGTTCCATGCCGCTCCTGAAGATCCCGGGTCATCCGGTCGATGCTCGGTTGGGACAACAATATGAGAATGAATCCCGCAGCAACAACCAGACTGAGGACGACCAGCAGCAGTCGGAGCAGATCGATCAACAGCAAGGGCCGCTTCTGCAGCGCGACAAAGGCCGGTTTCTCGAATGGTGGAGGCGCAGAGGAGTCCACGTTCTCCGAAGGCGCAGCAGACCCTATCGGTTCAGTTTCCGGCGGAGGGCCCGGCTTGTCCAGATTCAGGAGCAGTAAGGGTCCTTTTGCTTTTTTCATTCCATTATTTTTTTTTGATATCAAAAATAAATCGGTGCATGAGGAATCCCACCGGCCGGAGTCAAACTCAATCGCAAGTTTCTATTGAAAAGCGTTGAAATCAATAAATTACCTGGAAGGGACTAGGAACTCGGGTTGGTGTGGTTCGACTGGCTGAGGGCTTTTATTCCAAAAGCCCTTCTTTTCGCTTGGCTGATCATTTCCCAACATCAGTTTGGTGCTTATTTTTCCCAGAACGCGTCTCTCAATGGAGCCAAGGGATTCGAGGGTGACCCATTTTTCTGTTCCATCGACATCCCGCTTCAGCGCCTGAATCTTTGTTCTTATCGTGACCATTGTCTCGGAAGGGGACACTATCTCGATTACGGCCTCCACTGAGTATTGCGCCTTGAGCCAGCTGCCCGTGACTGGGTCATTTATGATGGCCACCTTCTCGACTTCGACCGGCGTCAGGGAACCGATTATGAACTCATACGGCCTGGTGACGATCCTGCCGGCCGCACGATCGTCCCGTTCGATTTTGAGCCCCATGTCTTCGAGCACGCTGTGCACTACCCTGAGCACGGTATCAAATTTGTTCATGAACTTGACAGGGTCCGGGAGGTTGGGTTTTTGCGATTGAGCATTCAAGAGAGACGCAGAGCTCAATCCCAATAGCGCCGCAAAAGCGGCCCCCCTTAAAATGCATCTAACATGCTGAGTGATCTGCAATTCTAGGCGCACGGGAAGATCGTAGCACCGGGTCCAGTCCAAGTCAATCGGTGACAGTCACCACTGTCCCCGTTTTGTTTTGCATTCATGGCTCCGGCCTTATATGCTGAATCGGAACTCTTGTTAAGGTTGATGAAGCGTATGCCTAAATACCCCACGAAATGGGTCGACTATCGTTTGCCAACCGGCCAGGACTTTGCAGTCGCTGTCTGCGGATATTCAGGAAAAGTGCGTCACATGTACATCGGCAAGGATCCTGTGCGACGGGCTTTTATCCACAATATCTATGTCGAAGACGGAAATTGCCAAACTGCAGAGCACTGCCTGGCTCTGGATTGTCCACTGAACCGGTCGGAACAGGAACACCTCCTCCACATGCTGGACATGAACGAAGATGAGCCGCTGGATTCTGAAGCAGCTCAACAGTGGGGGACGGAAAGCACTCTCGAGTGCTTCTTAAAACTTGCTCATAAAATTTCCGAACTGCTCCCCGATGAGCTGAAGAAACCGCAGCCGCCTGAAGAAGAATGAAGGTCACTTATCTTTTTCGTGCAATCTGCTTTGCGGCGGATTTCTGGAACTTGTTTACCGCATTCTGGTGGGAAACGAGGTCCCTCGAGAATTGGTGCGTCCCATCATTCCGCGAGACATAGTAGAGATAATCTGTGCGGGCTGGATTAAGGGCGGCGCAAATGGAAATTTCGCCCGGGTTTGAAATAGGACCGGGCGGCAGGTTGGTGTGAATGTATGAATTGTAAGGTGATTCGATCGATAAATCCGCTTTGCCCAACCGTCCCTGATAATTCCCGGTCAGTTTCAACGCGTAGATAATCGTGGCATCGCACGATAGAGGCATTCCTCTTTCCAGACGATTCATCAGGACCGAGGCCACCAAAGGACCTTCTTCCGCCTTCTTTACTTCCTTTTCGATCATGGAGGCGAGGATAACCACGTTGCGTAAACTCGAACCGGCGGGAATCGGATAGACGGCGGTTATTTTGGCTATTCTCATTCGAAACTGATGAATCATTGTTTTGATTACCGTTTCGGGATCAACTTTTCGGCCAAATCGATACGTCTCGGGGAAAAGGTATCCCTCCAGATTCGGTGCTTTGGGATCCAAATCGCGGATCCAATCCGTTCTCAAAAGCAAATGCTCCATTTCGTCCGGAACTCCAAAACCGCTTTTTGCCAGAAGGTCGATGGTTTCGCGCGCTGTCAAGCCTTCCGGAACGGTGATGGAACGGAATGTGATGTCCCCACGAATCAATCTTTGTGCAACCTGTTTTGGTGTTGCCGGATCGGCGAACCTGTATTCGCCGGCCTTGATGTGGCGTCCCAGACCTGTGAAACGAAGGTACAAGATAAACGGCAGCCGGTAATGCAAAACGCCCGAATCTACCAGCAGGTTCGCAACCTGGTTCGTATTGGCGCGCCGCGGGATTTCCAGGAAGACCTCGCTTGAACTGGCCCCGTAGTAGGTTCTTTCCAGATCGGAGCGCAGCCAGATGGCCAATGAAGCCGTAGCGAGAACGAAGAGGACAACTGCTGCAAGAACGGTGAGTCTTAACCTTCGCAAACTATTTTTCCCTCAGGTGTCTTTCCAGAATCAAGGCTGCCGCCAGCGAGTCGATAGTACGATATCTCTTTTGCCGGCGGGGACTCATTTTTTGCCAGAATTCCAGAGCTTCCACTGTAGACAACCTTTCATCAACCCCGGTTGACGGAATCTTCAGCGTCTTCTCCAGTCCCTCCATCCGCTCTTCCATCCGGAGTGCCGCATCGCCTCGGGTGCCGTCCATGTTCACCGGAATTCCCAGCACCAATTCCTGGATACCGAGCGAACAAATCATTGTTCGCAATTTTCTGACGAAATCGCGCCATCCCAAATTGGGGATCGAAGGCAAAGGCTGGACCGTCAGACCGAGTTCATCACTGCAAGCCAACCCGATATTCTTTTCACCATAATCTACGGAAAGAACCCGTTTGCCGCGATCCATCAAGCCATTGGAACACAGGCCGGATGCAGGATGCAAGATGCAGAAGGTCGTTAACGGGTTAACGAGTTTACGAGTTCACGCGTTAACACCCTTTTTGATTTAGCGCGGCGTATAAGGAGAGCGCGCCAAAACTCGTAAACGCGTGAACGCGTGAACGCGTAAACCCAATACCATTTGAAAGCCAGGATGGATTGCTATACTATTTGAAGGTTTTATCTTACCCGTTCGGGAGGTTTAATGTTCCACAGGGGGAAATTGCTGGTTTTTGCAGGGTCCTTTCTAATTGCTCTTTACGGCCTTTCGGCTATTTTCTATGGCAAGGTGGTTGCAGGGAATGAGGCCTATAAAGAGCTGGGCGTCTTCATCGACGTTTTCAACAGAGTGAAGAGCGACTATGTGGAAGTTCCCAATATGAATACGGTCCAAGAAGGGGCAATGCGGGGACTGATCGACGCGCTGGATCCGTACTGTAGTTTTCTTTCAAGAGAGCAGTATGATTCTCTGCAAAAGCGCAAGGCGAGTGGAAATGCGGGCCTTGGGATCGTCCTCTCCAAGCGGGCCGATGTTATCTATATTGTGGCAGTCGAGCATGACAGCGCTGCTGCCGAAGCCGGGGTCCGTCCCGGCGATTACCTGATTTCTGTCAATGATCAGGATGTGGAAAATCTGAGCATTCTGGAGGTCGATAGCCTCCTGCACGGACCAGCCAGCTCTAAGGTTAAACTTACTCTATTCCGGGGCGGAATAACCAAGCCTCTGGTTCTCGAATTGGTTTTGAAAAATCCAACTTCCAATCCTGTGAGTTCTAAAATGCTGGATGGGAATGTGGGATTCCTGAATGTGTCTTCTCTCTCCAATGCTTCTGCCGAACAGATAAAGATCAAACTGAAGACTCTCATTTCTGCGGGGGCCAAGAAACTCATTCTGGATCTGCGGGATTGTGCCGACGGGACTCCGGGCGATGGAGCTGATCTGGCCAATTTTTTCATGCGTTCCGGCGTGATTTATTTCAGCCAAAACCGGCAAGGCGAAAAGGTTCAGGTGGTCGAAGCCAGTCCGGAGAAATATGTCACGGATCTTCCACTGGTGGTTTTGATCGACGGAAGCACGGCAAGCGCTGCTGAAATAGCCGCGGGCGCGCTGAAGGACAATCAGCGGGCAACTGTTGTCGGGGAGAAATCCTTCGGCATCGGATCGGCTCAGAAAACAATCCAGCTGAAGAGTGGGGGCCTGCTGATTCTGTCCACTGCGAAATTCTGTACGCCGAGCGGGAAGATCATCCAGGACGAGAGTGGAAGTAAGACCGGGATTCTTCCCGACGTCCAGGCTCCGGAAGATGATCAGAGGCAGGATCTGGCTGACTCGCTCTATGACGAAAAGGATAATGCCGAGAAATACAAGCAGTTCCAGGAGGAAACGGACAAAATCCAGCTTGATAAGGCACTGGAGATCCTGTCCAAGGATAGGGCGCCTGCAAAAAAGGCGGCCTAGCCGGCAAATAATATTGACACTATTTTGACCTTTCTGTTAGTTTAAGTCCTTATTTTTTAGGCGCGTAGCTCAGGGGGAGAGCACTTCCTTGACACGGAAGGGGTCAGCGGTTCAAATCCGCTCGCGCCTACCAAGGGGATTTTGGGGTTTTTAGATGTGCACGTGCAAGTTTCTTTAAGCGGGTGTTCCTCGGTGGATGAATGAGCCCAATGAACGCTACCCATCGGACCAGTTTTCCTTCCCAGCTTACAGACTAATGACCAGGAAAGGTTTTTTTCTTGTCCTCTTGAATGAATGAGGCAAGAGTCAATTTACAGACTATGTCACTGAGCATCAGATATGCGGATGGAAATGTTGGAGAGATCGCGGATCCCAGTGCCGCCCTGGAGATCTATCGCCACAGCACTTCCCATCTGATGGCGGCGGCGGTGAATAGTCTGTTTCCCGGAACTCATTTAGGAATCGGGCCGGCAATCAGCGACGGATTTTACTATGATTTTGAACGGCCGGCCGGCTTCGCGGAGGAAGATCTCCAGAAGATCGAAACCAAAATGAAAGATCTGACGGCCAGGGACCTGAGTTTCGAACCCTCCATCATTTCGAAAGAGGAAGCTCTGGAGTATTTCACTCGAAAGGGGGAGCATCTCAAGGTTGAACTGATTCAGGAAAAGGCAGGCGAGAAGCTGTCCTGCTACAAGCTGGGGGATCTGGTCGACTTCTGCACCGGACCGCACCTCTGCTCCACGGGGCAAATTAATCCTGAAAGTTTCCATCTTCTCAGCATTGCAGGTTCCTACTGGAGAGGAGATGAACACAACCAGCAGCTGCAACGGATCTACGGCACTGCATTCCTGACTCCCGAGGCGCTTTCGGAATACCTGAGGCAGATGGAAGAGGCCAAAAAACGCGACCATCGAAAACTCGGGCGCGAACTGGATCTGTTCAGCATTTCGGAGGAAGCGGGTCCCGGCCTGGTATTCTGGCACCCGAAGGGCACACGGGTGCGCCTGGTCATTGAAGATTTCCTGCGCAAGGAGCTGTATCGGCGCGGATATGAGTTCGTGACGACCCCGCATGTGGCGCGAGATGTCCTCTGGAAAACCTCCGGCCATTATGAATACTATCGCCAGAACATGTACGTGTTCAGCATTGATGACGAAGAATTCGTCATTAAACCGATGAACTGCCCTGGACATATTCAGATTTACAAATCTCAGATGAGGAGCTATCGAGACCTGCCGCTCCGCTTCGCCGAATTCGGGACGGTTTACCGGTACGAAAAAAGCGGAGTCTTGCACGGCATGCTGCGTGTCCGCGGCTTCACGCAGGATGACGCTCATATTTTCTGCACGCGCGAGCAGGTGTACGGGGAAATTTCCGACCTGATGGATCTGGTTCTGTTCATTATGAAAAGCTTCGGGTTCGACCAGTACAAGGTCGAACTGTCTGTTCGTGATGAATCGAAAAAGAAAGACTATGCAGGTACGGAAGAAGACTGGCAGATGGCGGAGGAAGCGCTTACGGAATCCCTTCGCACCAGGGGAATCGATTGGACCCGGATGGAAGGGGAAGCCGTATTCTACGGGCCCAAGATTGATGTCAAGCTGATTGATGCCATCGGCCGTCCCTGGCAGCTGTCGACCGTCCAGTTCGATTTCACTCTGCCGAAAAGGTTCGGTCTTTCCTACATTGCCGCAGACGGTCAGGCTCATCAGCCGGTAATGCTGCATCGCGCACTGCTGGGGTCGCTTGAACGATTTCTGGGCGTGCTGATTGAACATTATGCGGGAGCATTTCCCATTTGGCTGGCGCCTGTTCAGGCAGTCGTGATTCCAATTTCGGAGAGGCATCACGAATATGCCCGGAAGGTGATGAGCCGCCTTGCCGAGTCGAATATCCGGGTGGAAATCGACGACCGAAACGAAAAAATGGGGTATAAGATTCGCGCCGCGCAAACAAAGAAAATCCCTTATATGCTGGTGATCGGGGACAAAGAAGCACAATCGGGAGGAGTTTCGGTCCGCAATCGCTTTCAGGGGGATGAGGGAGCGCAGTCCCTGGAAAGCTTTTTGGAAAAAATCGAGGGGCTTATACTGTCCAGGGCAGTTCGGCCGTAGGGCCTGGTCCTGAATTCACCTCGAAAACAAAAGGAGGTTGCCAATCACAACAGCCAAGCCAGTAAAGGTCCGGGTCAATGAATTGATCCGAGCCAAAGAGATCCGGGTGGTTGACGAAGCTGCCGGACAACTGGGAATCATGACTCCGGAGCAAGCGCTTGAGCTTGCCCGGTCGCGCGAACTGGATCTGGTGGAGGTGGCTCCCGGAGCCAATCCTCCTGTCTGTCGTATCATGAATTACGGCAAGTTCCAGTACCAGAAAAGCAAGCGAGCCCACGAGGCAAAGAAGCACCAGAAACAAGTTGTAATGAAAGAGGTCAAGTTCCGGCCGAAAACGGAAGAGCACGATTTCCAGTTCAAAAAAAATAACATAGTGCGATTCCTGGAAGAAGGCAACAAGGCGAAAGCTACCGTGGTCTTCCGCGGACGGGAAATGACACACCAGGAACTGGGGCGTAAGCTGATGGATAAGCTGGTCGATGAGCTGAAGGAAATCGCCGAACCGGAGCGCCCGCCCAAAATGGAGGGATATGCGCTTGTAGCCATCTTCCTTCCGAAGAAACATTAATTTATTGGCATTGCGTCGATGCTTGCCTGGTGATTCAACGTAATGGCCGGAATTTTGTGATCGATCGTCAGTTGGGAGAAATACTGTGAAGCGAAAAACAGTCAAGAGCGCAGCAAAGCGATTTAAAGTAACGGGGACAGGCAAAATCGTGCGCCATCACAGCCATGCCCGTCACATCCTGACCAAGAAGCCCCGCAAACGCGTGCGGAAGCTGGCGGGCAGCGCATTGGTGAGCAAGGCGGATACAAAACGAGTCAAAAAGATGCTGAATATTTGATTCTAGCGTTTGCCGTTCCCCGTTTCTCGTCCCCCGTTAAAAGCTTCAACGGGGGACGAGAAACGGGGAACGGGAAACGGACTTTGGAGTAGAGAGATGCCAAGAGTCAAGAGAGGGAACAAGCGTGTCCAGCGCCGGAAGAAAATTCTGGGACTGGCTAAAGGATATCGACTGACCAAGAGCAAATTGCATCGTTCGGCAAAGGAATCTGTCGACCGGGCGCTCCGTTTTGCCTATCGGGACAGGCGCAACAAGAAACGGGATTTTCGCAGCCTGTTCATCATACGATTGGGAGCTGCGGCCCGGAAAAATAATATTTCCTACAGTCGATTTATCAGCGGTCTCAAGAGAGCAGGAATCACCCTGGACCGACGGATCCTTGCAGAGATCGCAATTAAAGATCCTGAAACCTTTACCCAACTCGCCGAGAATGCCAAAGCGGCACTGGCGGCCTGAGAATTGTGGACTGCGGGTTTTGGATTGCGGATTTCGGACTGCGGGCAAGATGACCTGCTCCCTGAGTGATCCGCAATCCGAAATTTGCAATCCAAAATCAATAAAGATATCCCCGCTCTCACCAGTAATCCGCAATCCGCATTCCGAAATCCGCAATTCAAAAATGAGGCCAGTATGAATGAATCCATTGATAGACTGCGGCGGCTTTTCGAAGAAGATTTCTCCAAAATATCCGGGATGGAATCCTGGAAATCCGTCCGGGATAAATATCTTGCCCGGGAAAACGGAATGATTACGGCAGAGCTGAAAAGGCTGCGAAGTCTTCCGAAAGAGGAGCGGCCCGCCTTTGGTCAGGCGATGAACGAGCTGCGCACTTTCGTAGAAGAGAAACTGCAGGAAAAGCTGGCCGCCGTAAAAGAGGATGAATTGTCCGCGAAGCAGCAGAAAATCGATGTGACCAGACCGGGATTCCCGCTTGCCCCGGGGAATGCTCACCCGATCAAGCAGCTTCAGGCGGAGATCGAGGAAATTTTTGTGAGCATGGGATTCCAGGTTTTCAACCTGCCCGAAATCGAAGAGGACTATTACAATTTCGAAGCTTTGAACATGCCTCGCAACCATCCGGCGCGGGATGCGCAGGA
Source organism: Acidobacteriota bacterium (assembly GCA_050010475.1). GTDB lineage: Bacteria > Acidobacteriota > UBA6911 > UBA6911 > UBA6911 > UBA6911. The sequence goes on from JBEKKY010000017.1 coordinate 23,251, forward strand.
CACCTTCTACTTTGACGACACAAAGCTGCTTAGGACGCACTGCACCTCTGTTGATGTGCATGCCATGGAGGCGATGAAGCCTCCTATTCGAGCCGTCAGCACGGGAAAGGTTTATCGCCGGGACCCCTTTGATGCAACCCATTCTCCTATGTTTTACCAGGTTGATGTGGTAGTGATCGACGAGGGCATTACTATGGGGGATCTGAAGGGCACACTCGAAGCATTTCTGAAGCGCGTCTTTCACTCCGATATCCGGATGCGCCTCCGGCCGGGGTTTTTCCCGTTCGTGGAGCCGGGAGCGGAAGTGGACATCAGCTGCATCTTCTGTTCCGGCCAGGGTTGTCCCAAGTGCAAACAGAGCGGCTGGATTGAAATCCTCGGCGCCGGGATGGTTCACCCCAAAGTTCTGCAAATGTCGGGAATCGATGATTCCCGCTATTCCGGCTTTGCCTGGGGCATGGGAATCGACCGAGTTGCGATTCTCAAGTACGGCGTGGATGATATCCGGCTTTTCTTTGATAACGATCTGAGGTTTTTGAGGCAATTTTAAAACGGTGACAGCCACCAGGGACACCGGTGGCTGTCACCGTTTTGACCGGCTCATAGATTAGGAGTTCTCTCCATGAAGATCAGCATTGAGTGGCTCAAGGAATATGTCGACATAAAGGAAAGCCCGGAAAAGCTGAAGGAAGATCTTTCGATGATCGGGCTTCTGGTCGAAGCGATCGCCGAAGTCCAAGGCACAGTTGTCTTGGAGGTTGAGGTGACTTCGAACCGCCCGGATTGTCTCAGTCACATCGGAATGGCGCGCGAGATCGCAGCCCTATACGATCGCCCGCTGCGCTACCCTGCAATCCAGCAGAACCTCTCAATCTCTCCGGACCGCGTTCCTTATAAGATCGAAATAAGAGATGCCGATCTCTGCCCGCGGTACGTGGGACTCGTTCTCGATGGAATCAGGGTCGGCGCGTCGCCGGAGTGGATGCAGCGACGGCTCGAAGCCGCAGGGATGCGTCCGCTGAACAACATCGTCGATATCACCAACTATGTTCTATTGGAAATGGGACACCCGCTCCACGCCTTTGATTTTGATGTCCTGCGCCAGGGGAAGATCGTCGTTGGACGGGCGAAACCCGGAGAGCGAATGCGAACTCTCGACGGCGCCGATCGCGTTTTGGACGGTGAAATGCTGTTGATCAACGATGGCGGTGGCCCCGTCGCCATCGCCGGAGTCATGGGAGGCCTGAATTCGGAGATCTCTCTATCCACAAAAAGAGTTCTTCTGGAATCCGCCTATTTTCAACCGGCCTCCGTTCGGCGCACTTCAAAAAAACTGGGGCTTTCAACCGAAGCCAGCTATCGGTTTGAGCGTGGCGCCGATTGGGAGAATACCGTGCCGGCCATTGCCCGAACCTGCCTGCTGATCGAGCAACTTGCCGGCGGACGAATTGCCGGTAGTGTGCAGGACGTCTATCCGGGCAAAAAAACGCCTGTCCGCATTTCCCTCCAGCGGAAAAATGCGGCGGCATTGCTGGGTGTGGACTTATCGAACGCATTTATCGAATCAACCCTGAAGCGCCTTGGATTCCAACTGGAGCCCAAAGGGAAGGATTCCTGGGATGTTGTGTGCCCCACTTACCGGGCCGACATGGAACTGGAAGCGGACTTGATCGAGGAACTGGCGCGTTTTTACGGATACCAGAATATTCCGGCGACGCTTCCGCCGGGCAAGTGCGTCGGAAGTCCTTCCCCGGTTTCTGGAATCGAAAAAGCAGTTCGAGCGATAATGACGGGCCAAGGCTACTATGAAGCCGTAAACCTCAGCTTCGCATCGGAGACGGATCACACGGAATTTCCCCCGCTCGATGGGGATCGCATTGGAGTGAGAAATCCGCTGACCGAAGACACCCAGTACATGCGAACCACGCTGGCGCCCGGACTTGTGCGATCGGCCAAGCGGAATTTCAATTACGATCAGCACCGCGTCCGTCTGTTCGAGATCGGGAAAGCATATCGCCCCGGGCCAGACGGTAAACCCAGCGAGCGAAATACCCTGGGCATCCTGGGCACGGGCGGTTTCGTCGATCAAAACTGGATAAATCCGCGAGCCGAATACACATTCTTTCATATGAAAGGAGTGCTCGTCGCGCTTCTTCGAGGGATCCGGATCCATACTTTCGAAATCGAAAGCACGAACGCAGCCGGCTGGCTGAATCCTGCCGATGCTGCAATTCTGAAAATCGCCGGAGAAACCATCGGCGTGCTGGGAGCCCTATCTCCCGGGTTGGAGGAAAAATATAAAATGAAGCAGCCCGTTTACCTAGCTGAGCTGGATTTTGAGCGTCTGGCCCGGCATGCGTTCGCTCCCATACAATATGAATCTCTCCCCAGATATCCGCTGGTTGAACGGGATCTTTCAATCGTCGTAGACAGAGGGTTGGCTTATCGGGCCATTCAGAAGGGGATTGCCGCGCTCGGGATTGGAGAGTTGACCGGCGTGGATCTTATTGACGTGTATGAAGGAGAGAAAATCCCGTCCGGTAAGGTGAGCTTGACCTTGCGGCTCACGTTTCAGGACCGCGAGAGAACCCTTACAGTTGACCGCGTGCAGGGTTTTGTCGATACTGTTCTTTCATTCTTGATTAATACTTACGGAGCGGGGCGCAGATCCACATGAGTGAAACCAAACTTCAATGGGAATCCACAGGCCTGGAACGGTTTGGGAACCTGGAAGATAAAATCTTCCACATGGTCGAGGAGTTCAAGGCAGTTCGAAAAGACAATGAAACCCTTCGATCGGAGAATGCTCGACTGAAGGAGCAAGTCCAAGCCCTTCAGGAACACGAATCCACGGCGCGGGATGATCTGGTGCAGTTTCAGAAAGAACGCGAAGAGCTGAGAGATCGTGTCGAAAAAGCGTTGAATCTTCTTGCTACATTGGAAGCGCGCTAGCAAAGTGGACGCATCTATATGTTGAATCGGTATCGCAATCGTGATTGGATTGTGGAAGCCGATTACGGTCACGAGATCGATACCGACTCGGATCGTATTGCATTCCCTGCGTTCCATGCGAGGACGGGCCTATGAGCAAACAGCCGGAGGCCAGCTCTGTCCGGGTCAAAATCTATGACAGGGAATACGCCTTCCGAACGACCGGTGATCCCGACCGGCTCCTGGCTTTGTGCGCCAACCTCGACAAGCGAATGCGCGAATTGACAAAATCTTCGGGATCGGTCGATACACTCAAGCTCGCCATTCTGGTTGCGCTCAGTCTTGCAGACGATCTGCAAAAGATTCAGGAAGAGCTCAAAAAGCTCGATGAGTCGGTCAGTCGCCGCGCGCTTGCATGCACCTCCCTGCTGGACCGCATCATCCCCTAAAAAAAGCCAAAAACGCCACGGATTCCACAGATTATCACAGATTTTAAATTCGTGTAATCCGTGGCGTTTTTGCTTTCAAAGCGTAAATGGCAGATTGAGGCGTTGAATCCCGAGCGCGCGGCCGGTCGATTCATCAATGTCGATGAGCACTCCGCAGATTCTCAGGTTCCCCGAAGCGGGTTCAAGGCGAACGGGCATTTGCCGGAGAAAGCGGTCCAGTGCCAGATCCGGCACCGAGCCGATCACGGAATCGTGCGGACCTGTCATGCCGAGATCGGTAATAAAGGCCGTTCCCCGCGGGAGAAGCCGCTCGTCTGCCGTCTGGACGTGCGTGTGCGTTCCAACGACAGCGCTGACCCGGCCGTCGACATACCAGCCAAAAGCCTGCTTTTCCGAAGTTGCCTCTGCATGGAAATCGACGATAATGACCGGAGTTTGCCTGCGAATCTGTTCAATGGCCGCCAGCCCCGAAACGAAAGGGCAATCAATGCTGGCCATAAAAACGCGCCCTTGCAGGTTCAGCACTCCAACGCGCACCCCGCAATTCGTGTCTCCGATGTATAGGCCGGTTCCCGGAGTCCCGTTGGGATAATTGTGAGGGCGCAACAATCTTGGCTGCTCCGCCAGATACGGGATAATCGCGCGTTTGTCCCAGATGTGGTTGCCGGATGTAAGAATGTCTATTTCAGAGCGCAGAAACTCATCGGCGATTTGCGGCGTGATCCCAAAACCTCCAGCGGCGTTTTCGATATTGGCGATGCAGAAATCAGCCCGATATTCCTGGATGACCGAATGGAGCTTTTCCTGCAGCAATCTCCGCCCGGGCTTGCCGAAAACATCGCCTATAAATAACGTTCTCATCTATGAAGCTCTTTCGTGCACGGGCAACCGGGCCGGAGCGCCCGCATAAAAAAACACCCCCGCGCCGCCGTGTGGCAGATCTATTTGAACCTTGTTACCAAGGGGGTGTCCTACATCCTGCATCAGGCAAGCAAGTTCCTAAAGGAAAAGCTCGCACACCGCAGAACGATACGAACTCCCATCAAATAGAATGTTGGCTCAAATAATTGTTGCCATCACCAACATTGCAGGGGCTGGAAACATGATACTCATTTGACCTGCCGGGGGTCAAGGAATTGACGATTTACGAATGACGATTGACGATTTGGCTAAGGTCGGTATCGGCGTCGGTATCGTGATCGTAATCGTGATCGGTTCCGCGTTTCGTCAACGTGAACTGCGATCGTTTTTGGATTGTGGAGTTTTGGCGAACGGCTTTCTTCGAGTGCGTTGCGATGTTTGTGGAAAGGACCGGGTCGTTGCTTTTTCCTGTTATCCGCAGCGGGAAACTATCTGCAGTTCCAATTCAGCGTTGGACGGAGAACCGCATGAATACGGGACATCGAATGGTTGATAAAGCTGACTTACTCAAGATAGTTTCTTCCCTGGGGAAAATGACCCCAGGGAGGAAACTAATATGTATACCTATTTGAAGCCGATTCGAGGCTTATCCTCAATTCGGTCAACAAGCTTTCTAGAATCTGTCTCCATGCCAACCCTGAACAATCGGCGCGGCCTGATTCCAGATAGCGTCTGTGTCCTGCTCGATGATGCGCACGAGTTCCTGCGGAGCTGTGCCGAGTTCGAAACTGCGCTGCAGTGCGTAGGCCATCCGCTCCAGCGGGCTCTGAGCGTACCCGAACGTGAGCAGTCCTAGACCGTATGCGAGTAGGAAGTTGTCTATGCCTAACCTCGCCCACTGAACGACGTGGACGAGCTCATGAAAGTGCAGCTCCTCGGATGCGTAGCCCTGCCGCAAGAAGAAGGTGTCCTTGAATGTGATCCCATCAAACGACATTTGTTGCATTGAGGTCAGCTCCGGCAATCCAAATCTGTCGACTGGAGGGAATGGCACTCGTTCCACGGAAACCACTTTGGTGCGATCCAACAGCTCGTTAGGGAAACAGGCGGATAGCCGCGTGAAGCCGAGAGTATTGACGACACGAGCGTGATTTGCATGGACGTCCAGGAGCTGGTCAATCCACTGTCGGACTTCGGGGAGTGCGGTATGGAATCGGCGAATGACGTCAGCTTGCATGCTCATTCTCGTGTGTATAACTTGAATTACGCACGTCTGGCGAAAATTGATATTCCGCTGGATTTGGCGATACATCCTACCAGCCAGCGATTCTTCCTCGACAGATTCTATTGATACAAAACATCTTAGCATGGATAGGCGCTCGCGGCATACACACATAAATCGCGAAACTAATCTTGCTTATCAAATGATAAATGTATTTTCATTCCTCCCGTATCTCCACCATGTTCGATTGAACTGTTTGCCTTCAGCAAGCCTTCGAAGTAGTGCGGACAGGCACTCTTGGAAGATTGTCACGAGGAGGGGTCACAGGACTGGAGGACCTGGAATCATTCCGAAATTGCCGTCCGACGCTAGCTCCGGTATGTATTGTGTCCAAAATGTGTTCATTACTTTATACAGTTCTACCTAATTGTGGTTTAGGCGCGCGCTGAGCACCTTCTCCCTTTGACAGTTCCGGTTCAACGTGTGGTGCCTCCACAAGGTTCTGGCTAAAACGATTGAAAATAACGGCACGAGCTAAG
>JBEKKY010000018.1:0-18937 GCA_050010475.1 Acidobacteriota bacterium
ATCCGCGGAAGCATTAGAGCGTCTCGCACAGGACCATCGTCAACGAAAGGAGAGCTTCGAACGTCTGATTTCGGACCAGCGCACTCTTTGGGAGGCAGAGAAAGCAAAACGAGTGAATGGAGAGAAAGAATACCAGGAAAAACTGCGCATGCGCCGACAGAATGAGGAGGAAGAATACCGGCAAAAGTGGGCGGGAGAGAAATTGAGATTGCAGCGGCAGCTTGAGGAGGAATTAAAGTCTATCCAGGAGGAAGGCCTCAGGAGGCGGCAGGCATTGGAAAAGGAATGTCTGGACCGGGAGCGGATACTCAAGCAGAAGGAGATGGAATGGGTTCAGCTTGTCCAGGAACTCGATCAATTCATGGCGAAGCTCACTACACGGGCTCAAGCTCAAACTTCCGGCTATTCTGAGTCGGTGGGGAAGACAGTCAGGGGACAAACACAACTGCAGGAACTTAGATCCCCGGTGTCGGACAATGGAAGAGAACCTGTGCTTAAGCCGGAAATGGCGCGCGATCTTCTTGCCAGGAATACTCCCGTTTGGGAAACCGCTTTTGATGAAAAGCAGGAGGTGCCGGAAGTTGAGGATGTCATTCCCAGGAATGCCCGTCTGGCCGAGGTGAGGAATGTGGCTTCTTTACAGGAAATGCTTTTGTTGAAAGGCCGGAGGATTGAAAACCTGAATTCCGAGCCTTTACAAGATCTGGCGCTCCCGGTCACAGCCTCTGAAGAGCCGCCTCACAATCTGGAATGAAAGCCTGCTGAGATCGCAGAAAACTGGGGATCGGATACAAGGTGCCCCATTTACCCGTCTCCGGGTCAACGCGTTAACCCGTAAACGCGTAAACGGGAAACGGATCAAACCATTTATCTTGAGTGTTGGCGCGGAACGCTGTAGTGTCTCCTCGTTAGAAACCCGATGATAGATATGACAAGACCGGGTTGGAAAAGATAGGGGGAGCAACGATGTTGCATCCATCCTCCCATCCCGTTCTGCCTTGACATGCCGGAAGTTCGACGATTAAGATGGCAATGATGTCAAGAAAGATGCCCAGTCTTGTTGATACCGCCTGATGAAGAGAATAGCCAACGAGATTGACGTAATTATAAGCAGTGCCCTGGACAACCTCGATCTGATCCAGATCCTTACCGACTGCATTACGAATTCCATGAGTTTTGATCAGGATTCTGCGCACTGGATCGGGATGTCGGTTCGGGAATCGGTGACGAACGCCATTCAGCATGGAAACAAGCTGGACTTGAGCAAGAAAGTGGACATCTGCTTCGAAGTTTTTCCGGATCAACTCTCTATTTCTGTTAAGGACCAGGGCAACGGATTCTGCGCTGATAAAGTTCCGAATCCGTTGGATGCGGAAAACCTGCTGAAACCGAGCGGCCGGGGAATATTTTATATCCGTACGTTTATGGATGAGGTCGAGTTCAGATCTCTCTCGCAAGGTGGAATGGAAGTGCATATGGTGAAGAAGGTTTCTTCAAATTAAGGAGAATAGATATGAAGATCGAAACACGCACCGTTGGGGACGTCACTATTTTGGATTGCAGCGGCAAGATTACACTAGGAGAGGGGACGATGACTGTCCGCAACAAGGTGCGCGATATCCTGAAAAGCGACGGGAAGAAGATCATCCTGAATCTTGCCGATGTCAATTATATCGACAGCTCGGGAATCGGTGAATTGGTCAGCACGTATACCACGGTAGCAAACAGCGGTGGCCAGCTCAAACTTCTCAGTCTGACAAAAAAAATCCATGAGCTGCTCGCAATCACAAAATTACTGACGGTTTTCCAAGTGTTTGACAACGAGCAGTCGGCGCTGGCCAGTTTTCGCTAGGGATTATCGAAAGAGGCGGTCAAAGTCGATGATCTTCGAAAGATCATTGAATACGACGAAACCCATTAAGAGAATAAGCAAGACAAATCCCACCTGCACAATTTTTTCTTTCAAGTTGAGGCTCAAATCTCGCCGAATGAGTCCTTCGATGACGAGAAGCGCGATTACCCCTCCGTCGAGAATCGGGATTGGAAGCAGATTGAATACACCCAGTTGAAGACTGATCAATCCCAGGAAGCCGAGGAATAACGGGGCGCTGCCTGTGCGGGCGGCGCTCCCGGACATCCGGGCTATTTCGATAGGTCCGGAGAGCGTACGAACGGATGCGGAACCCCTGAAAATCCTGCCAATAATTCGAAAAGTCAATTTCGACATTTCATAATTTCGACGGACCGATTGGCCGAGAGCGCCCAATATTCCGAATTTCTGGAGATCCGAAGGAGAGTCGGAGTAGAAACCCACGAGGACGCGTCCTTTGTCTTCGATCGGTGTAACAGAGAAATGCAGAATTTTGCCTTTCTGCGATTCTGCTGCATCCCAAATTTTGTCCCTTTTCGGCGGAACATCCGACCTGCGAACCATAAAATCCAGGGGAATGCCTTTGCTTTCCGAAATGATGTTTAAAATGTGGCTATAATCTGCGCCCGTTTTACCGTTTCCAGTCACAGAGAGGATCTCGTCCCCCTCTTTCAATCCCGCCTTTTGAGCGGGCATGTTTTCATCGAGGCTTTGCACGATTGTTCTGGACAAAGGCCACTTGAATCCCAATGCGGCCGGTTCGATCTGCTCGGTGCCCGGCGGCGCATCGAAATGAAGCTGCAAGGTTCGATCATCACGTAAAATCTCTGCATCCAGCGAATTTCTGGGTGCAGTTCCAAGCGCAATTTCCAGATCCTCCCAGGTTTTTATCGGATTTCCATGAACGGAAACGATCCGGTCTCCTGTTTCCAACCCTGCACGCCTGGCAGCCGATCCTGCAGCCACAGGGCCGACGACCGCCGGCTCCTTCGGATAGCGAGCTACATAAACCCCTTCAATATAAGAGGACGCCCCGATCGCGATTGCCAGGAGGATATTCATGCAAGGGCCGGCGATGGCTACAAGCAAGCGATGCCATTTCGGATGGGAAAGAAACTCATCCGGGGCCCCTTTGCGTTCTTCATCAAACGTTTCGCCCGCCATCTTCACATATCCGCCCAGCGGAAAAGGACTCAGTCGATACTCCGTGCCTCCGCGCGTAAAACCGGCAAGCCTCGGGCCGAAACCCAGCGAGAACACAAGAACCCTGATTTTCAGGAGTTTGGCCATGGCAAAATGGCCGAATTCATGAAACGAGATAGTAATCCCGAGTACAACCACAAAAGCCAGGATGGTAATGATCAATCGGAAATCTCCTTCCCCTCGTCCTCAATATGATGCCCTATAGAAAAGAAAGGCTCAACAACCGAAGTGGATTTTCAAATCAGGTCTAGGCCGGACTATCGGACGCAGTCAACTCACCGGATGGATATTATCGAATTGCTGGATTGACTAAGAATTCGGGCTTCCTCTCGGGCCCATACGTCAGCCTTCAGCACTGATTCCAGATTGGAGGCCGGCATCGGGCTATGGGAATCCAGGACAGATTTGATGATTTGCGGAATCTCATGGAATGCGATTCCGTTGTTTAAAAACGCCTCCACTGCCACTTCATTGGCTGCATTGAGAACTGCCGGAGCCGTGCCGCCTGCGCGCAGAGCCCGGTATGCCAGATCCACACAAGGAAACTTTTCAAGATCCGGCTCCAGAAACTCCAAATTTTGAAGCTGAAAAATGTCGAGGGAGGGGAGAGGGGAATTCCATCGTTCGGGGTAAGTAAGGGCGTATTGAATGGCGATGCGCATGTCCGTCAATCCCAGTTGTGCCAGGATGGAGCCGTCGATGAACTCGACCATTGAGTGAACGACGCTCTGGGGATGCACCACAACCGCGATTTCGTCAGGCTTAACTCCGAAGAGCCAGGATGCTTCGATGACTTCAAGCCCCTTGTTCATCAGGGTAGCTGAATCGATAGTAATTTTCCTGCCCATACGCCAGGTCGGATGGTTGAGAGCCTGCTCGAGTGTTACTAAGGCAAGCTGCTCCCTGGGCGTTTCACGGAAAGGTCCTCCGGATGCGGTCAGAATAAGACGCCTTATTTCCTGTCTTTGCCCTCCTCGAAGACATTGATGAATTGCATTATGTTCGCTATCCACCGGGAGGATCGGAATCCCTTTCTGGCGCGATCTCTGCATCATCAATTCGCCCGCCATCACGAGTGTTTCCTTGTTGGCGAGCGCAATGCTTTTCCCTTGCTCCAGCGCACGATATGTGGGCAGAAGACCCGCGGCCCCCGAAATCGCTGAAACAACAATGGAGGATTCCGGGTGACAAGAAACCTCGATGTGTCCCTCAATCCCATGGACGAAACGCGTGCGGGACAGGGGATAGCCACGTTGACGGAGCAAGCTCTGTAGTTCGGCGGAAACGCGTTCGTCTCCGCTGGATACTATTTCGGGGCGTACCGCCTCGGTCTGGCTTGCCAGTTGGGAGACATTTTTGCCGGCGCTGAGCCCTGCCACCCGAAAGTCCTTCGGGAAACTTGAAGTAACCTTGAGTGTGTTGGTGCCAATCGACCCGGTCGAGCCAAGAAGGGACAAAACTTTCATCAATACCTACCTGCAAAACGTCACATTCTAGCACTCTATAGGAGGCTTGGCGATTTATTTGCTGAACCACCGTTTACGCGTTAACAGCACTTGTCTGTAGGTACTTGGGTCAACGCGTAAACCCGTAAACGCGTAAACGGTCCTTCCTAATAAATTTGGAGCAGGTAAAAATACATCACGGGGAAGGCAAAAAGCAAACTGTCCATACGGTCGAGTATGCCCCCATGTCCTGGAATTAAATGCGAGCTGTCCTTGACATCCGCGGCCCTTTTTAACATTGATTCCGCCAGATCGCCCAGCTGACCGAAAATTCCGAGAAGAACTGAAGCAAACAATACATGGCGCAGCAAAAGATCAGGAAAAAGAAAATGCTGAAGAGCCGCCGCAATTGCGATACCTCCAAGCAATCCTGCCAGGGCCCCTTCATTTGTCTTCTTCGGGCTCAGAACTAGTGCAAACGGACTTTTCCCGATCGTCTTCCCGACCACAAGCGCCACAGTATCGCCTGCCCAGATCACGGCCAACAGCACAAGTGTCCAATGCAGGCCGGTTTTGTTTCCGAAATCGTAGCGAACCGGTAGCGCGGGATATAGGAACAATGCCAGATAAAAAATACCAAATAATTCCGACATGAGCGCCCATGCTCGTTCGCGAACCGGCTGTCTGCTTCGCCACATAGCCGAAAGGAATCCGGCAAGCATCACCAAAGCCAAAATGATGGTTGCGGGGAATTTTCCCTGGCGGAACCCAATCAACAGCAGCCAAAAAGCCGGATAGCCGAATAAAGGCTGAGCTTTTACTGCCATGGAACGCAGCAGCCGGTAATACTCGTAGAGGCAGGCGGTTCCTATCAGGCCTATTCCAATCAGAAAGTAAATGGGAGTTGCGTAGATAACCACGAGTATCGCGATCGGTACGATGATGGCAGCCGAAATTATTCTAGCCATTTTTTCCCGTCAGTGGGCAGTGGACAGTAGGCAGTGAGTTGTGGCGAAATCAGAAGGTCTCCTATTTCCATCAAGCGAAAACTGACTCTGTTCCGAATTCCGGCTTCTGAATTCCGGTTTTACTGCCGGCTGCCTACTGTCTACTATCTCAAATCCCGCCGTAACGACGATCACGCTGTTGGTATTCCAGAATTGCCTCAAGCAGGTGTTTGCGCCGAAAGTCGGGCCAGAATGTCTGGGTTATGTAGATTTCTGAGTAGGCGATCTGCCACAAAAGGAAATTACTGATGCGCATCTCGCCGCTGGTGCGAATCAGAAGATCAGGGTCCGGAATTCCGGAAGTATAGAGGAATTGCGAAATCAGCTCTTCATTAACGGGATGTTTGTGCCCGTTTTCTTTTAGCTTCAGGAAAAGTGTGTTAAAGGTATCAACGATCTCCGCACGTCCGCTGTAATTCAGCGCGACGTTGAGGACCATCCCGGTATTGTTCCTGGTAGTCCGCATTGCACGCTGCAGTTCGACCCGCACGGATCTATCGAGTTCCTGGATTCTCCCGATTGCCTGGAATTTTATGTTGTTTTTGTGAACATTCTTCAGTTCCAGCCGGACATATTCTTTCAGCAAGTTCATCAAAGTAAGGATTTCCCTGCGAGGTCTCTTCCAGTTCTCGACGGAAAACGCGTACAAGGTCAAGACTTGGAATCCAAGCCGTGCGGAACTCTCCACGATATCCCGTACCGATTCAATACCGGCGCGATGTCCTGCAACCCTCGGGAGCTTGCGCAACCGCGCCCATCGGCCGTTCCCATCCATAATAACGGCCACGTGTTTTGGCAACCGGTCCTCATCGATCAGCTTTAAAAGACCGGCTTCCGGGCTTCCAGTCTCTGCGAAGCCTTCCAGCTCCATAACAATCTTCTCCAGTTGGCTATGATAGCAGATAGCATGTGCCAGGACTACCGTTTACGCGTTCACGGGTTCATGTGTTAACGCGTAAACCCGTGAACGCGTAAACGGTAGTCCTAATACTGAACTTTTAGCAGAACCAGCCCATGGGCCGGCGCCGTAAATCCCGCAAGTCTCCTGTCCCGTTTGACGAACAGATCTTGAAATTGCTCAAGACTGATGGATCCTTTTCCCACCTCAATCAGTGTCCCGGCCATATTGCGGACCATGTGATGCAGGAATCCATTGCCTTGAACCGTCAAGAACAAACGAAGCCCTTTTTTCTTCAACTCACACCGGAAGATATGGCGGACAGTGCTCGAATGAGAGGCGTTCGTTTTTGCAAAGCTGGCAAAATCATGCTCACCCAGGAAAAGCCGGACGGCCTGTTGCATTGGCGCGATTTGAAGACGATAGGGATAGTGGAAATACTCCCGAGCCAAATGAGGAGCCAGGATCGACCCTAGATAAACCTGATATCTATATGTTTTTGAAATGGCGTCCCTGCGGGCATGAAAGTCCAGCGGCGCCTTCCGAGCCGATACGATACGGATATCCCCGGGAAGCACTCCATTGAGGGCTCGACCCAGTTGTGCAGGAGCGATCATCGATTGGGTGAGGAAATTCGCGACGAGAGCGCGGGCGTGGGTCCCCGCATCCGTGCGTCCGCTGCCGATTAGATTCACCCGCTCCCCCGTGATTTTGGCAATGGCGTCCGAGATCAACCCTTGAATGGTGGGAGAGTCCCGTTGCATTTGCCAGCCATGATAGCGAGTCCCCTCAAACGCCACTGTCAGCCGAATATTTCGCTTGTCTGAGAGTTGGATGCGATTCCTCCCAATTTCCGGACAGGCTTCTAACGGCTGCCGGGTTTGATTGCCTGGCTTCCGGTCTTGCATAACGGGCACTCATCAGGAGGGAAAGCGGGTATGTCCAGAACCGCGAGCGCTGTCCTGGGCACTCCCAGATTGGCTCTTCCGCCGGTCCGATCAATGAGGGATCCGGCGGCCAGGATTACTCCGCCCGCCTGGGTCACCACATCCATCGTCTCCTTGGTGGATCCGCCTGTCGTTACGACATCCTCAACGACATAGGCTTTTTCGCCTGGCTCGATCCGAAATCCGCGGCGCAGCCGGAGAACACCGTCCTGGCGCTCTGCAAAAAGATCGCGCACCCCGATCTCCCGCGCTACTTCATGAGCTACAAGAATCCCCCCCAGAGCGGGAGCGATCACGAAATCCGGCAGCTGGCCCAATTCTTTCAGCCGAGCAGCCAATGCCGCTCCCAGGGCCGTTGCCTGTTTAGGGTGCTGGAGAACCAGCGCTGACTGCAGATAGCGATCGCTGTGAAGTCCCGACGTCAGCCGGAAATGGCCTTCCAGCAGGGCGCCGGATCGTTTGAACATTTGAAGCACTTCCTCTTGAGTCATAGTATTCCTTATTGAATGTCTACGCCGTAAGACGGAATAGGTTTGCGCGGTTACAGGTTTATGCGTTCACGGCCCTCCATTGTAAACGGAAAACGCGTAAACCCGTGAACCCGTAAACGCACAAACGCGTAAACGTCATTCACAAGATCTTATGGGATTCCGCGAACTATGATAAAATGATTAATCCTGTCGGCAAAGGAGTCATTTTATGTCAGGTCACTCAAAGTGGCATTCAATTAAGCATAAGAAGGCGGCGGCGGATTCGAAACGCGGCCGGATATTCACTCGCTTGATCAAGGAAATGACTGCAGCGGCGCGGGGCGGCGGCGGAGATGTCGACGCCAATCCCAGACTGCGGCTTGCGGTCGCAACGGCGAAGGCAGCCAATATGCCCGCCGACAACATCAAGAAGGCGATCATGCGTGGGACGGGAGAACTGCCCGGCATCTCCTACGAAGATGTGAATTACGAAGGATATGGTCCCGGAGGCGTCGCGATTTTTATGCACGTCCTGACGGACAACAGGAATCGTACCGTGGCCGAATTGCGGCACCTTCTTTCCAAGAACGGCGGGAACCTGGGTGAAACGGGATGCGTCGGCTGGATGTTTGAAAGAAAAGGGTATTTCGTTGTGGAGAAGTCCTCGGCGGACGAGGAGAAGCTGCTGGATCTGGCGCTTAGCGCCGGCGCGGACGACATGCGCGAGGACGGGAGCAACTTCGAGATTTTGACGACACCCGAAAGTTTTGAGGCCGTCAGGTCTGCTTTGGAAAAAGAAAAAATCCCAACAGCTTCCGCTGAGATTTCCATGATCCCACAGAATTATGTCAAGCTGGAAGGGAAACACGCCCAGACGATGCTCAAGCTTATGGAAGCTCTCGAAGACCACGAAGATATTCAAAATGTCTGGGCCAATTTCGATATCGATGAATCGGAGCTTGAACAAGCCTCCTAAGGCAGCCTGGTAATGCGAATACTGGGCATTGATCCGGGAATCGGATCCACCGGCTACGGCATTATCGAAACCGATGGATCCACGCACAACGCAGTTATATTCGGCGCTATTACCACTCAAACCCGCCGGCCCTTTCAGGTTCGCCTTCTCAAGATTTATCAGGATTTGAGCAAAGTTCTTTCGCGCGAGAAGGCGGACATCATGGCCATTGAAGAAGTATTTCACGCGACCAATGTGCAATCGGCTCTCAAGCTGGGGCATGCAAGGGGAATCGCGTTGCTGGTTGCTGCCCAGCAGGGGCTCGATATTTACGAATATTCCCCGTTAGAGATCAAGAGCGCGGTTGTCGGGTACGGGCGGGCTGACAAAACCCAAATCCAGGCAATGGTCCGGTTTCTTCTCAGGCTGCCGGAAATCCCGTCCCCGGATCACGCAGCCGACGCACTGGCTGTGGCGATCTGCCATGCACACAGAATGAAGCAGAATTACGAATTACGAATTACGAATTACGAATGAAAACATTCACCCTGCTTGGTCGTCAATTCGTAATTCGTCATTTGTAATTCGTAATTAGGCAACGGCCATTCCAGCATAGGCGACGACCCTGTCGTAATCTCCGCTTGCCGCGCCGGAATTCGTATATTCAATCAGTCGCCCGGATGTCGCGCCCAAATCAGCGCACGCCACGAGAACTGCGACGGTCGGAGCGAAGCCGCACATTGTGATGTCGTTTTCGAGCACAACCCGGTAAAGCCCGACGGGATCGACGGCAAGAACCCGGTCAATGGCAAGTTGGTCCTGCCTGGCAGCAGTATCTGCATTCTCATAATGCGTCATGTCGGAACTTGCGACGAGCAGAACTGGTTCTTGCCCGGCGCGGACAACATGAGCCATTGCATGGCCGAGTGCTTCGAGATCGCGATAATTCGCCGTCCGGACACAAATTGCCGAAAAGCTAAAATCAGGCTGCAACACCTGAAGGAATGGGATCTGAACCTCCAGGCAGTGTTCACTCCTGTGAGCGGAAGAATCCTCCTGCAACCCAGGGCAAGCGTCCATCAGATCGCGGTTCATGTCCGGATCGACAGTCGTCATACCCAGAGGAGTGCGCCAGGCGCCCGCTGGCGAAATTGCCAGTGCCGGGCCTCGGCCCGAATGATTCGGTCCCAAAATAATGCATTTTTTGTGCAACCGCACCGAAGAAAAAACTTTGCCCGCTACCGAGCCCGAATATACGTATCCCGCGTGGGGCACCACGATTCCTTTCGCATCCATCAATGTCTCGGGTTTTTGAACCAACGCTTCCACAACCTTCCGCAGTTCGCCCGCATTCCCCGGGTAGAACTGTCCGGCAACCGCCGCTTCCCGTATCAACATAGGTCACCATTTCCAACGGCTGAATTTAGCCGCCTTTTGGGAGATTTCTTTGAAAAGGGCGCCCTCTCGCACGGAAATCTCGTCAGGGCGTTTTTTCTCCATCTCAATCAGCACCGCCCGCGAACTGTCCTTCAACCCTTCCAAGCTATAACCACCCTCGAGAACGAAGCAGATCCTTCCATTACACCAGCGCTCGGCTGCGAGCATCAAGGAAGCTGCTGCCGATCCGTACCCGGCGTGTGTCAGGGCTAGACCCCCGAGAGGATCTTTGAAATGGGCGTCAAATCCTGCGGAGACCAGGATAAGCTGAGGTTCGAACTGATCGAGCACCGAGGATATTATCTTTGAGTAAATTGGCACAAAACTTGAATTCCCTGTCCCTTCCGGTAGGGGAAAATTCAAGCTGTATCCCTTTCCCTCGCCCTTCCCAACCTCATCAAAATCCCCTGTCCCCGGATAAAAGGGAAACTGGTGTGTAGAGATATACAGCACTTCGGGAATTTCATAAAAACAGGCCTGAGTTCCATCGCCGTGATGCACATCGAAATCGACAATAGCAATGCGTTCGAGTCGGTACTTTATCCTGGCATAGGCCGCTGCTAGAGCGACGTTATTGAAAAGGCAGAATCCCCGCGCACTTTCGCCGTTTGCATGGTGCCCCGGAGGACGGACAAACGCGAAGGCTCTTCGAAGCTTTCCCGAAAAGAGCGAATCGACACATTCCAGGGTACCCCCAGCTGCCAACAGTGCCGTCCAGTAACTTTCCGAAGAAACCGAAGTGTCGAAATCCAGGTAAGCGGGGGCGCGTCCGGATGCCTGTTCTATGCGCCGGACGTGGACGGGATCATGGACGAGTTCCAGTTCCTCCGAAGTCGCGATTCGCGGCTGCACCATCTGCCAGCGATCGATGACGCCGGATTCCTGGAGCATTTGGCGGATCGCTACAAGTCTCTGCGGAGATTCCGGATGCCTTATGCCGGGATTATGCAGCAGGTAACGATCGTCGAAGAGGCATCCAAGCTCCTCAGCGGACCTGATTTGATCTGGCGTATTCATCTCAAGCGACGACGCAGCGTTGCTCCTGGATGTGCGCCGCAAACTCGTCGTAGAATTTTTGAATGTAACTCTCGATCGGCATTGCAGCGGCGTCAGAGAGCGGGCAAATCGTGCTCCCCTTCATGTTGGCACAAATGTCGAGCATAAGTTCCAAGTCGCCGCGTTTGCCCTGTCCATTTTCGAGCCGGGTCAGAATGCGGTGCATCCACTCCGTTCCCTCGCGGCATTGAGTACACTGCCCGCACGACTCCTCCGCGTAAAATTTGGATATTCGCAATGCAGCCTTTACCATGCACGTGGAATCATCCATTACGATAACCCCGGCCGATCCCAGCATGCTTCCGGCTTTCGCGACCGAGTCGAAATCCAGCGGAACATCCACCTGGTCCGCAGTCAAAACCTGGACCGATGAACCTCCGGGAACAATGGCTTTGAGCTTCCGCCCATTCTGCATTCCGCCACAATGCTCGTAGATCAGCTCCCGCAGCGGAGTTCCCATGGGAAGCTCATAAACCCCTCGTCTCTTTACATGGCCGCTGACTCCGAAAAGCCGCGTCCCCGCGTTACGCTCAACGCCGATCGCCGCATACCATTCGGCGCCGTTGTTAATGATATGGGAGACGTTCGCTATGGTTTCGACATTGTTGATCACTGTCGGAGATCCGTAGATTCCTACGACAGCAGGGAATGGAGGTTTGAGCCGCGGATGTCCTCGCTTCCCCTCCAGAGATTCCAGCAATGCCGTCTCCTCACCGCAAATATATGCGCCTGCCCCACGGTGAACGATCAGATCCAGGTCAAAACCGGAACCCAGGATATTTTTGCCCAGGTATCCTTTTTCATACGCTTCAACCGCCGCCTGGTTTAGAACCTTAGAACCGTAAACGAACTCTCCACGGATATAAATAAATGCCAGATGGCATCCAATCGCATACGCAGAGATGATGGTCCCTTCGAGCAGTTGGTGTGGGTCCTTTTCGATAATCAGGCGGTCCTTGAACGTCCCGGGTTCGCTTTCATCGGCATTAATGCAAAGATAGACCGGTTTGCCGCTCTGCTTGGGCACGAAGCCCCATTTCATCCCCGTCGGAAACCCGGCCCCGCCACGCCCGCGCAAACCGGATTTCTTAACGATTTCGATAACCTCGTCCGGCTTGTACTCCCGCAGAGTTTTTGCCAAGCCTGCATATCCACCCAGGGATTCATACGTACCAATCTGCTGGAGATTCGGGATGTGCATATTCTTCGTCAATATTTTTATCGGCATGAGAATGGAAGTTTCCTTTTCCCAATATGGAACTATACTACCACAAGATCGTGTTTATTAGAGCCTCGACCGGAAAAGCACAGCCATGTGACACCCATTTTTTGCCATTCGAGGTCGAGTGTGGCGGTTTTTATTGAAAACGGAAGCCTTCCGATTACGCCGGCCGCAAAGCTGAGGTGAAACAACGAACACAAGGATGGAGTCACACCTTCAGGAAATATTCGAACATTGCCAGCGGCGCTTCCCGACCGTGCGGCTATCCATTGACGTGTTTCAGGCTCGGGTATTGGAGATCCTCTCGTCGGAAATGAAGCTGGCCGGCGATGGAATGCGTCAAGCCTTCGAAAAGATCCATCACGAAGATCTGTTTTTGGCAATTGCCTGCGCGCAGAATGACCGCGTGGCCTGGGAGCATCTTGCCGATGAATATTTCCCGCTTTTGCGGCATTTCGCCGTAAAAGCCTGCGGAAATCTCAGCGAGGGCGAAGATCTGGCCCAGGAAATCATTACGAGATTGCTGAACGAAAAACAACGTCTGGCTGGCTACAACGGGCGCGGATCGCTCGCAGGATGGTTGAGGGTGGCGGTCTCGCATGCAGCAATTGACCGGTTCCGGCGAATGCGGCGGCAGGTTTCTTTGGGGGGGATGCAGAATAGCGAATCCTTTCGCACTCTCGCCAATCCCGAACCGGCCGAGGAGGACGCTCTGGATTCAAAATGGGGTCCGGTAATTTTGCAAATCGCCGGTGAGTGTTTACGGGGATTTGCGCCCCGTGATCGCCTGCTCCTGTCGCTTCATTATCTCCAGGGTGTTCCACTCAGGGATCTTGGGCGGCAGTTCGGGATTCACGAGGCAACCGTATCCAGGTGGCTCGACCGGAAGCGCCGGGAAATACGGAAGCAGGTGGAGCGGGAATTGAGGAAAAAACACGGTTTGCGCTCCAGCGAAATACAGTCTCTGTGGAAATGGGTTTCCCCTTCGGCCTTGGCAGAATCAGTGGCCGGCAGTTCCTCGGCGGCAGAGGCCTGTCTGCCGAACTCCAGTGGACGAATCCAGCAAAAGTCTGCAATTCCCGGGGATTCAGGCGTCATGAAAAAGGAGGAACTGCGGTGAGAGATGGACCCATCGATGGCCTGATTAAACAGGTGCTCTCCTCACGTGCCCGCAAAGGCTCCGAACACTGCGAAAATGAGAACCTTATGGCTGCATACCTCGAATCGAGCCTCTCTCCGGAAGAAAGAGCCGAATTCGAATCCCATGTCGCAGATTGTGCTGTATGCCGGGAAGTCTTGGCGTTGTCCATAGGACTTCAAGCTCAGGAAAGCGACCATCGGACAATCGCTCGCACTGATTCGAAAAAAACACTCTTCCATTTTTCCATTCCAATCCCCATTTTTGGCGTGTTGCTCCTGGTTTTGGTGCTTGTTGCAGTCCTTCCCCGATTCCCACGCAGATCCGGGGAGAATCCTCCAGCGGTTTCTGTCTCTTCAAAACCTTCTCGCGTTGAAACTGTCGCCGCGGAGATGAAGACAAACGTTGCGGCAGTCATCACTGAAAAGAACGGGAAATTGGGGCCGGCGGTTGAAGAAGGCAAATCAGAGAAGGCGGGGTACAGATTGTCCGCTGCAGCTCATAAAGAGGTGCCTGGAAGCGTTTCTATTCGCACGGCGAAATTGGATGAGGCCCAGCCGCTTCCGTCGCCGGAAAGCACGGCCCGACCAACTGCAAGCTCACTTGCTGTTCCTGTTCTTCAAAAAATGGCCGTTGGGCAGGGAGCGCTGACCCGGTCAGCTGCGGCATCCGTCCGGCGTGCGATCTATGCTTTGAGCCTGTCGGCCAATCTCAATTCGGCCGAACCCAGGGGAATCGGGGACAAGTTTTTCTACAACAACTCGGGATTTTGGATCGATAAGCAATGCATTGAGCACCTCGGCGCGGTAATTGTTGAAATCACCACACGGGCGCCGGAGTATGAATCGATTTTGAAGCAATATCCGGATATTCTCAAAATAGCGCCTGCGGTCATTCACTGGGAAGGGAAAAATTATGTTCTCCAGTAAAACCGCGACAGTCAGCCAATTGACGATTTTAGATTTACGATTGACGAATGTTTTCAATCGTCAATCGTAAATCCCATATCGGTGACTGTCCCCGTTTTACCGGTTATTCAAAGTGGCCGACGCGCACTTGTGCGGGCCGTAGCAACTGGCCGTTCATGCAGTATCCTGGCTGGACCTCTTCGACAACTACTCCGTCGTAGTCTGGATTCTCTACTTTTACCCGGCCGACTGCCTGTTCAAGGTTGGGGTCAAATGGCTGGTTCAAAGCCGCAATAGTTTCAATCCCCAGCGCCTGAAGCTTCGACCGGAATAAGTTCGCAGTCATCCTCACACCTTCGAGCAGGTGTTCGGTGCTCCCGGCCTGCGTGGCTGAGTCTACGGCGCGCTGAAGATTATCGAGCACGTCGAGAAGAGGGAGAACGATCTTCTGTTTTTCCAACTCCAGCCTGCGGTCAAAATCCGACTCAAGCCGTGTTCTGGTGCGGCTTATTTCCTCATCAATCTGTTTTTTCTTTTCTTGGAACTTACGCTCCGTTTCCGCCGTTCGCGCCATAAGTTCTTCCACATAGCTTGGGTAGCGCGGCTTTTCCTCGGGTACGGCCTCCATATCAATCTGATCAAGATTCACAAAATGCCTTTTATCGATGACTTGAAAATCCATTGGTTCGGTTTTCTGTTTTTCCCGATCTGCCATTTTTAGATTCCAGATTCCAGATTCCAAATTCCAGATTAAGCCAATCCAAGATTATCTGGAATTTGGAATCCTATTTTCTGTCCAGAAGTCTTTCGATCCGCTTTTGAGTCGGCGGATGCGTGCTGAACAAGTTCATCAGAGAGCCGCCGCTAAAAGGATGCATGATAAACATATGAGCGGTGCTGGGGGAAGCCTTCATGGGGATGCGCTTCGAATAATTTTCCAGCTTTTGGAGCGCGGAAGCCAGACCCTGCGGGCTGCCGGCCACTTGCGCGCCGCTTGCATCGGCCTGGTATTCGCGCGTCCGTGAGATCCAGAGCTGGATCAGCATTGCCGCGACTGGCGCCACAATCATTGCGACCAATCCTCCGAGGGCGCCACCTCCTTCATCATCCCGGTTCCGTCCGCCTCCAAAGAAAGCGGCAAAGCGCGCCATGTTCGCAATCCACATGATCATTCCGGCCAGAGTTGCCGCAACGCTGCTGATCAGAATGTCCCGGTTTTTCACATGCGAAATTTCGTGGGCCAGCACGCCGGTGAGTTCGTCTTGATTTAAAAGACTCATGGCTCCCTGGGTAACGGCAACCGACGCATGCTCCGGGTTGCGACCTGTCGCAAAAGCATTCGGCGATTCCTCCGGGATGACATATACCTTGGGCATCGGGATGTTGTCGCGCGCGCATAGAAAGTCCAGGATCCGATAAAGCTCCGGCGCCTGTTCCCGTGTCACCTGCTGCGCCCGATACATGCTCAGCACGATCTTGTCCGAAAAAAAGTAGCTCGCGAAGTTCATGGCGATCGACATAACCAAAGCGATCGTTAATCCTTGCTTGCCCCAAAAGCTGCCGATAAAGAGAATGATCCCGGTCAGCAATCCCAGCAGAAATACAGTCTTTATGTTGTTTGCCATAAATAACAAATGATACCACTTAAAACCGATGCAGGGTACAGGATGTCCCCGGGAGCGCCGGCGTCCCGCCTGCATGCCGGTGAATCCGGCATTTGCGGCCGAGACGGCCGCGCTCCCGGGGACATCCTGTGCCCTGCATCGTTGCGATTATTTCACCGCGTGCGCCGGCGTATTGAACACCAGTTCCCCTGTCTTTTTATCGGTGGCCAGATGAATGGTATCTCCCGGCAGCACATCGCCATTCAGCAGCATCAAAGCGAGACGATCCTGAATTTTCTTCTGGATCAGACGCTTGAGGGGCCTCGCTCCGTAAACGGGGTCATATCCCTCACGCGCCAGCGCTTCGACGGCGCTGTTTTCAACCTCGAGAACAAGGTTCTTCTGATCTAGAATTTTGCCGAGCTGTTTCAGCTGCAGCTGCACAATGCCTTTAATCAGGTCTTTTGTCAGTCGATGGAACACGATCACGTCATCGATCCGGTTGAGAAACTCCGGCCGGAACGTGCTCCGCAGCGCTTCCATGAGTTGAGGCATCGCGGATTCGAGGTCGCCTGAAGTTTCGCTGATCGCATGACTCCCAATGTTCGAAGTCATGATAATCACGGTATTTTTGAAGCCCACCGTCCGGCCTTTCCCGTCGGTCAGGCGCCCGTCGTCCAATATTTGAAGCAGGACATTGAACACGTCCGGATGCGCCTTTTCAATCTCGTCAAACAGAATGACTGCGTAAGGCCGGCGGCGCACTGCCTCCGTCAAATATCCACCCTCTTCATACCCCACATATCCCGGAGGAGCGCCGATCAGACGCGCAACCGAATGTCTTTCCATATACTCCGACATGTCGATGCGAACCATGGCGTGCTCGTCATCGAACAGGAACTCCGCCAGGGCCCGCGCCAATTCGGTTTTTCCCACACCTGTGGGACCGAGAAAAATAAACGACCCCGTCGGACGCTTGGCGTCCTGCAGGCCGGCCCTTGCCCTCCGGATCGCGTTCGAGACGGCCGAAAGAGCCGCATCCTGTCCCAGCACCCGTTCGCGAAGCCGGTCTTCCATGTGAACCAGCTTTTGAATTTCCCCTTCCAGCATTTTGCTGACAGGAATTCCGGTCCACTTCGCCACTACTTCGGCGATGTCCTCCTCGTCCACTTCCTCTTTCAGGAATTTTTTGTGGGCCTGCAGCTGAGTCAATCTGGCGTTCTGCTCCGAAAGCTCTTTCTGCAGCTGTACCAGAGTGCCATAGCGCAGTTCCGCTGCTTTCCCGAGATCGCCGAGACGCTCGGCATTCTGCTCCTCTGATTTCACTCCCTCGATCCGTTCCTTGATCGCCTGGATAGAGCTGATGATCTCCCGTTCCTGCTGCCAATGCAGCTTCATCTGCGCGCTCTTCTCCCGCAGTTCCGACAATTCATTGTTCAACGTATCAAGCCGTTCGAGCGACGCCTTGTCCGTCTCTTTTGAGAGCGCCTGCCGTTCTATCTCGAGTTGCATAACCCGTCGTTCAACCTCATCGATTTCGACCGGCATGCTGTCTATTTCAATGCGCAGACGTGAAGCCGCCTCGTCCACAAGGTCCACAGCTTTGTCGGGGAGGAATCGATCTGCGATGTATCGGTGCGACAATACGGCCGCCGCCACGATTGCCGAGTCGGTGATCCGGACCCCATGATGAACTTCGTACTTCTCCTTCAATCCACGCAGAATCGCAATGGTATCCTCAACCGAGGGTTCGCCCACATAGACAGGTTGGAATCTGCGCTCCAGGGCTGCGTCTTTTTCGATGTACTTTTTATACTCGTTAAGAGTTGTAGCCCCTATACAGCGCAACTCGCCCCTGGCGAGGGCAGGTTTGAGCATATTGGATGCGTCAATGGCTCCTTCAGCTGCGCCTGCACCGACCAGGGTGTGAAGCTCGTCGATAAAGAGCACGGTGGCTCCGGCAGACTCCTCAATTTCCCGGAGAACTGCTTTCAGACGATCTTCAAACTCACCACGATATTTGGCTCCGGCAAGCATTCCGCCGAGATCCAGGGCAACCATCTGCTTTTTTTTCAAACTCTCCGGAACGTCGCCCGCGACAATCCGCTGAGCTAAGCCTTCCACAATGGCGGTTTTGCCGACACCGGGTTCACCGATAAGCACCGGATTGTTCTTGGTGCGGCGCGAAAGAACTTGGATGACCCGCCGGATCTCGTCATCACGGCCGATGACCGGGTCCAGTTTTCCTCGGCGCGCAAGGTCCGTCAGATCGCGCGCATAACGTTTGAGAGCCTGATATTTTTCTTCCGCGTTCGGGTCTGTTACCCTCTGGCTTCCCCGGATGGAAACCAGAACCTTCAGGATGTCTCCCTTGTCGGCGCCTTCCTTGCGCAGAAGTTTGCCCGCAAAACCATCCGAAGCGGCTAAAGCCAGCAGCAAAATGTAACCTTTATTCATTACCAGGCCCTAAGCTCATTCCAATGGGAAACGGGGAACGGGAGACGGGAAACGAGGAGCCATGCGTTTTGAAAAACTCACAATAAAGGCTCAGGAGGCTTTGCAGGCCGCTCAGCGACGGGCTGAGAGCTTGGACAGCGCTCAGCTTGAGCCCGAACATCTGTTGGATGCCCTGTTGACGCAGGAAGACGGACTGGTTGCGCCCCTGCTGAAAAAGCTTGGAGTCTCAAACGGGGCAATGCTGGCGGATCTGGACAAGCATCTTTCAAGTCAGCCAAAGGTCCATGGTGCCCAGATTTCCCTGTCTCCCGGGCTGGATT
>JBEKKY010000019.1:0-28457 GCA_050010475.1 Acidobacteriota bacterium
GGACAGTGGTTGTTCACGAAACGGAGAATCTACAATGAGGGGGTGGAAAAATGGGCCTCGAAGCCCGGCAACCCGGCTTGGTAGAAGTACAAAATGTTTGGGCAAAGAGGGCGGACCAGTAGAATATTGCGCAATTTTGTAAAAACTCCATCAGCCATTCCAATACTCAATGTCAGAAACTCTCAAATCATGCACGGAGGAGCCGGTGCCCAGGACCAAATTTGGAAAATATTTCACCACGGATCTGCTTAAAGAAAGTCCCAAATTCCCGGGGTTGTGGGACATATCATCGACGCGACATCTGGTGGGCTTCGGCGGAGGCCATCTTTCCGTTGACTGTATTTTTATCACGCGGCCGTTTATGATGGTCAGCCAGCCCCATCAGCACGAGTTCCCGCAGTACCTGCATTTCTTTTCAGCTAGCTCGGATGACCAAAGGGTATTTGATGCAGAGATTGAAATAACCCTGGGGGAGGACGAGTATATCCCGGCCGGTGTCTATCACGGCCCGCTGAATTTCAAGGTAATCAACAAGCCTGTGCTTTTTATAGATATTGCCGTCGCCGGTGAATACAAGCGGGTAGGCAATACGCCGGATTAAATCTCAATATGGAGGGCTGGTTCGCTATTGACATGCCGCTTCTTGTCAGGCGATGCTGAAACAAAAACAAAGGAAATTAGATAACCATGCATAAATTACTGGAAGGACGAGTGGCCGTTGTGACGGGGGCGGGCAATGGCATCGGGAGAGCGGAAGCTATCGAACTGGCCAGGCAAGGGGCAAAGGTTGTGGTGAACGACATCGGGACTTCTTATGACGGTCAGGGCAGTTCCCATGCGCCGGCAGACGCCGTAGTGAAGGAAATAAAAAGTGCCGGCAACCATGCCGTTGCCAGTTACGACAGCGTAGCAACAGAAGAAGGGGCGGAGAACATCATCCGGACTGCTATGGATAATTTCGGGCGCATCGATGTGCTGGTCAATAACGCCGGACTGGTGCGCGAGCCGCAGGGCATTGACGAGTTTGCCCTCGAAGATTGGGAAATTCTTTTGAGAACCCATCTCTTCGGTACCTTTTACTGCACGCGGCGTGCCGCCGCTTTCATGAAAAAGCAAAGCTATGGCAGAATCGTCAACACTGCTTCCCACGTGGGGCTGGGGTGGAAAGGTTTTGCGGCTTACAGCGCCGCCAAAGAAGGCATTGTCGGATTCACCCGAACGGTGGCCCGCGATATGGCGGAATTCGGCGTAACCTGCAACGTCATCCGCCCGATTGCCGCATGGAGGGGGACGAAAGAGGATATTCCGCAAGTGGCCGTCAATCGCCCGGAAGATGTCGCCAGCCTGGTTGTCTATCTGGCCAGCGAGCAGGCCGACCATATCAATGGCTGTGTTTTTGAAGTATGGCGCGGACATGTGGGGATTTATATAGAACCGCCGCCGGTGCAGAATGCGCTCAAAAAAGAAGGAGCCTGGACGACCGAGGAACTGGCGCAGGCTATTCCACAATCACTGACCAAGGACCGGAGCCGAGAAGTATTTGCCGAGACTTTCCGCCTTGACTAAGCGGATTTTCAGATCGGTAGCACTTCACATGTCGGCTGGTTATGCATTTCCAGGTTTGACATCTCTGCCCTGGGACAGTGAGCTGTCCGGCGGCACGCTTTGGGTCAGCCAGACGTTGCCTCCGATGACGGAGCGCGCTCCGACGGTTATCCTGCCGAGGATTGTCGCTCCCGCATAAATCACAACGTCATCCTCTATGATGGGGTGTCGGTCGACGCCTTTGACGGGATTGCCCTTTTCATCGAGAGGGAAACTTTTGGCTCCCAGCGTGACCCCCTGATAAATGCGCACGCGATCCCCAATGATCGCGGTTTCTCCTATCACGACTCCGGTCCCGTGATCGATAAAAAAACTTCTGCCGATTTTTGCTCCGGGGTGGATATCGATCCCTGTAATGGTGTGAGCGTTCTCGCTGACAATCCTGGGTATCACCGGCACTCCCAGCTTGTAAAGCTCGTGCGCGATTCGATGATTGGTGATTGCATAGATGCCCGGATAACAGAAAATTGTTTCGCTCGGACTCTGGGCTGCAGGGTCCCCCTGAAACGCCGCTTGCACATCCTCAATCAGCAAATGCATGACATCGGGCAACCTGCTGATGAAAATGGCGGTGAAATTCTCTGCCCTTCTGTTGCACTGCTGGAGGGTGCCTTTTCCGCTGCAGCTGAAACAGAATCCCCGCCGGATCTGCTCTTTAAGATTGATTGCGATGCCGTCGAGGGCGGCGCCGACATGAAAAATCATTCCATCCGCACTGAATTCGGAGAATCGGAAAAAGCCCGGGAAAAAAATAGATCGAAGCCGCTGCACGATATCAATGCATTCGGTTCGCGACGGAAGTTCTATTTTGCAGTGCTTTGGACTATACGGATGAAATGAAAGCTTTTGACTCGCTTCCACCATGCGCTTAGCCGTTTCATTGATCGTCGATTTTTCAAAGTGATCCATTTTTCACCCCGTTAGCTCTTACAGCAGCGTGTCTGAAGATAAGCTTAACCACGAAATACTCGAAAGACACGAAATTTCTTCAAGTCCCTTTATCGTGTCGAGATCTAGCAGGTCGGACCGGAATCGTTTGCAGAAGATGTTGCGGCTTGTGAAAGGACGAACAACAAATGGCGATTAAAGATCGTGTTTTCAATCGTCAATCGTCATTTGTAAATGTTTTTCTATCCGCCGGAGAGCGAACCCAGGAAATCGCCGTTCGTCTTGGCCTTCGAGAGCTTTTCCAGCAGAAGTTCCATGCTTTCGGTTACTGAAAGAGGGCTCAGTACCTTGCGCAGAACCCAAATCCGGTTGAGATCGCTCTGGGGCACCAGCAGTTCTTCTTTCCGCGTTCCGGATTTATTGATATCGATGGCGGGGAAGACGCGCCTGTCAACCAGCTTGCGATCGAGATGCAGCTCCATATTGCCGGTCCCTTTGAATTCCTCAAAGATCACGTCGTCCATGCGGCTGCCGGTATCGATCAATGCGGTAGCGATAATCGTTAAGCTTCCACCCTCTTCGATATTTCGCGCCGCTCCGAAAAAGCGCTTCGGCCGCTGCAGCGCGTTGCTGTCGACGCCGCCGGAGAGAACCTTTCCACTCGGCGGGACGATTGTGTTGTATGCGCGGGCCAGCCGCGTGATGCTGTCCAGCAAAATCACCACATCCCGCTTGTGCTCCACGAATCTCTTCGATTTTTCGAGCACCATTTCGGCCACCTGCACGTGGCGCGAAGCCGGCTCATCAAAAGTGGAGCTGATGACCTCCCCTTTGACGGAGCGCTGCATATCCGTGACCTCTTCCGGGCGCTCGTCGATGAGAAGCACGATCAGGACTACCTCAGGATGGTTCTGGGAGATGGAATTCGCTATGGATTGCAGGAGCATCGTTTTGCCGGTTCTTGGAGGCGACACGATTAGTCCCCGCTGCCCTTTGCCGATCGGAGCGAGCATGTCCATCACTCTGCCGGAGAGGTTATCCGAAGACGTTTCCAGCTTCAAATGCTCGTGCGGATAGAGCGGCGTCAGGTTATCGAAAAAGATCTTGTCTTTTGCCACATCCGGGTGTTCGAAATTCACCGCCTCGACTTTAATCAGCGCAAAGTAGCGCTCTCCATCTTTGGGAGGGCGAATTTGTCCGGAGATTGTGTCGCCTGTCCTGAGATCGAACTTGCGGATCTGTGACGGAGAGACATAGATGTCGTCCGGCCCGGGCAAATAGTTATAGTCCGGGGCGCGCAGAAATCCAAATCCCTCGGGCAGGCATTCCAGAACTCCTTCCGAGAAAATCAGACCGCTGGCTTCAGTCTGGGCTTTCAGGATCTGAAATATCAGTTCCTGTTTTCGCATCCCAGTGTAGCCGGGGACATTCATATCCTTGGCGACCTCAGTTAACGAAGAGATATTCATTTCTTTCAGTTCGCGAATATTCAGATGGCCGTTTTCGCGACCATTTTCGCGGCCGTTTTCTCGGCCGTTCGCGTTCGTGTTTGCGTTTCGACGTTGCGTCGTTTCAGGCATGGGCTCCCTCCAGGGGGAGAATACGGCAGGTCGGTTAATGGTTATTTCTTGAGGACTCAACTGCGGTTGCCTGCAGCACCCGCTTCCATATTTCCTTGTAACCTGTCCCGGTTTTCGCCGAAGACATAACCACGGATTGACCCCCAAACGAATTAGAAATTACGCGCCCTTGCGCGTGTTGTTGATTACTTGAAAGCTTATCAGCTTTGGTCGCCACCAGCATGTACGGTATTTTCAGTCTCTCCAGCCATTCCGATAACTGGAGGTCCGATTCTGTCGGAGGCATTCTTGAATCGACAATCTGAATTGCCAAAACTATAGCCGAACGGCTTTGAAAATAACGCTCAATGAGCCTCTTCCATTGCTGCACTGCAGTCTTGGCTGCCTTCGCATATCCATAGCCGGGCAGATCGACAAAAAAGAAAGACCCGTTGAGCCGGTAAAAATTAATGCTCTGAGTTTTGCCTGGCGTCGAGCTGGTTCGTGCCAGTTTCTCGTTGCCGGCGAGCCGGTTAATCAGGCTGGACTTCCCGACATTCGATCGGCCCGCAAAAACTACCTCGGGAATTCCCTCTTGCGGGAAACCACTTTCCGAGACGGCGCTAATGACAAATTCGGCTTGGATCACTGGAGATCATGCGGGGCTGTTTCAATGTGCAACATTCTCGTTCGGACGAGTACCTTCGATATCCGGTATCTGGGAAACCTGCCTCGGGATAGGCGATCGTTCCAGGGCTATCAGCAGGACTTCATCCATTGTTTCCACCAAATCAACACTCAGGACTTCCAGAATATCCTTTGGGAGATCCTGGAGATCCTTCTCATTCTCTTTCGGGAGAATGACATTCCTGATTCCGGCACGGTGCGCGGCAAGCAGCTTTTCCTTTACCCCACCGATCGGAAGAACCTTTCCTCGAAGGGTGATTTCTCCGGTCATAGCCACATCGTTGCGCACCGGTATTTTGGTCAGGGCCGATACGATGGTGGTCGCCATCGTAATTCCGGCCGAAGGCCCGTCTTTAGGAATCGCACCCTCAGGAATGTGAATGTGCATGTCCATCTTGCGATGGAATTCGCGGCCGATGCCGTATGCGGCTGCGCGGCTACGGACGAACGACATAGCGGCCCTGGCAGATTCCTGCATTACTTCGCCCAACTTCCCTGTCAGGGTCAGCTGACCTTTTCCTTCCATGAGGGTTGCTTCCGTCTGCAAAACCTCGCCGCCCACTTCAGTCCAGGCCAGACCCGTCGTCAGACCGACCTGATTTTTTTCACTGATTCCTTGCATCCTGAACTTGGGACGTCCCAGCAGCTTCTCCACCTCTTCCGGCGTGATCGCGTTGGTTTGGACTTCGTCAGTCACGATCCTTTTGGCGGTCTTCCTGCAAACACTTCCTATCTCCCGTTCCAGGTTTCGCACCCCGGATTCGCGAGTATATTTCCGAATGATTTCATGTAGCGCTTCATCGGCGAATTGTATCTGCTCCGGCTTGAGTCCGTTTGCTTCCACCTGTTTGCGAACCAGGAAGCGCTTTGCGATTTCCAGCTTCTCGTTTTCCGTGTAACCGGACAGCTGGATTACTTCCATGCGGTCCTGCAAAGCACGCGGGACCGTGTGAAGAATATTTGCAGTGGCGATAAACATTACCATCGAAAGGTCGAATTCGGTATCAAGGTAATGGTCCACAAACATATGGTTCTGCTCCGGATCCAACACCTCGAGCAGAGCTGCGGAAGGATCACCGCGGAAATCCATGCTCATTTTATCCACTTCGTCGAGCATGAAGACCGGATTTCTGGTTCCGGCCTTTTTCATGTATTGGATAATCTGGCCCGGCAGCGCGCCGATATAGGTCCGGCGATGTCCGCGAATTTCCGCTTCGTCCCGAACCCCGCCCAACGAAAGCCGCACGAATTTTCGTCCGGTCGCTCTCGCGATGGACTTGCCCAGGGAGGTTTTCCCCACTCCCGGCGGTCCGACAAAGCAAAGGATGCTCCCCTGGGGCTTCTTGACCAGGCTGCGAACGGCGAGGAATTCCAGGATGCGGTCTTTGATTTTCTCCAGCCCGTAATGGTCTTCCTCGAGCACCTTCTTGGACCAGTTGATATCCCGGATCTC
Organism: Acidobacteriota bacterium; assembly: GCA_050010475.1. Classification (GTDB taxonomy): domain Bacteria; phylum Acidobacteriota; class UBA6911; order UBA6911; family UBA6911; genus UBA6911. Next base: position 6,193 of record JBEKKY010000019.1, read on the forward strand.
GCGCGATTTTTTATTCCACGGCATCGCGATCAGCCAGTCGAGATAGGTGCGGGAAACCGTCGACTCGGCCGACATGGGCGGCATCATTTCGAGGCGCTGAATCTCTTTCACGGCCTTGTCATTTGCGTCCTTCGGCATTTTTGCCGCTTCCACCTGTTTTTTCAGGTCGTCGAGTTCGCTTTTTTCATCCTTCCGACCCAGCTCCTTCTGGATCGCCTTCATCTTTTCGTTCAGGTAGTACTCTTTCTGAGCCCGCTCCATCTGACGTTTTACGCGCCCCTGGATGTTGCGGTCCACCTTGATCTTCTCCATCTCCACTTCGATGATTTCGTTGATCTTCTCGATCCGCTCCGCCAGATCCACCATTTCCAACAGTTGCTGTTTTTCCTCGATGCTGATCGGCAGGTTCGCGCAGATGTTGTCTGCGAGCTTGGTGGGCTCCAGCGTCTTCATCGCGTTCAGAATCGCATCGTAATTTACATGGTGGCTGAGCTTGGAAAACTGCTCGAAAACAGTCTGAAGCCGTTTGATCAACAGGTTAGTGCGCGCGCTCGATGTCGAAGTTTCTTCGAGCAGTTCCACGTCGGCAACAAAAAACCCGGGATCGTTGGAGTAGCGAATTGCCCGGACCCGCAGAATTCCTTCGACGAGCACCTTAATGTTTCCGTCAGACAGTTTGACGCTTTGAACAATGTTGGCGACAGTTCCCACTGCGTAGATATCCGAAGCCTTCGGTTCGTCCACCGAGGCATCCATTTGTGTTGCGAGGAAAACCCGCTTCGATCCCTCGAGCGCAAACTCGAGAGCACGTACTGAAGTGGGTCGCCCGATCACAAAGGGGATCATCATGTGCGGGAAAACCACCACATCCCGGATCGGGATCATGGGTAGACGTTCAGTTTTTTTAGAAGGTAGTTCGTTTGCCATTCTCTAACGTTAACCGGCCTTTTCCAACAACGCGAAGACAATGTCCTTATTTTCAACCATCTCGCGCGTTATCATGAATTCTTTCACCTTCTTCTGTGAAGGCAGTTGATACATCACGTCTAACATAAGATCTTCCAGTATGATCTTCAACCCGCGGGCTCCCATTTTGCGTTCCAGGGCGAGAGTGGCCACGGCGCCCACTGCATCATCGGTGAATTTAAGTTTGACGTTTTCGAATTCAAAAAGTTTCTGATATTGCCGGATCAGGGCGTTCTTGGGTTTGGTCAGGATATCGACCAAAGCAGCATGGTCCAACTCCGAAAGGGAACCGATAACCGGCAACCTTCCGACAAATTCCGGTATCAGACCGTACTTGATCAAATCCCTGGGTTCGCAAACCTCGAGGATATTTGCCGGCAGATCCTTTTTGGGGCTCTTCAGCACTTTGGATGCCTTGTCACCGATCATGAATCCCATGCTTTTCTTCCCTACCCGGCGCTCGATGATTTTTTCCAGTCCGACGAATGCGCCTCCACAAAGGAAGAGAATGTTCGTAGTGTCGATCTGGATGAATTCCTGGTGCGGGTGTTTCCGTCCGCCCTGCGGCGGAACATTGGCGACCGTTCCTTCCAAAATCTTGAGCAGCGCCTGCTGCACGCCCTCGCCCGAAACATCTCGGGTGATGGACGGGTTTTCGTCTTTTCGTGCAATCTTGTCAATCTCGTCAATATAGACGATCCCCTGCTGGCATTTTTCCTTATCGCCACCCGCGTTCTGCAGCAGTTTGAGAATGATATTCTCGACATCTTCACCGACGTATCCCGCTTCCGTGAGGGTCGTGGCGTCGACAATGGCAAATGGCACCGAAAGCATTTTGGCCAGTGTCTGCGCCAGCAGAGTCTTCCCAGTACCGGTGGGACCCATCAGCAGCACATTGCTTTTCTGCAGCTCCAGATCACCCCGTTTTTTGGAAATTTCGAGCCGCTTGTAGTGATTGTAAACGGCGACAGCCAGCTTCTTTTTGGTTGTCTCCTGACCAATCACATAAAGGTCGAGAAATTCCTTTATTTCCTGAGGCTTGGGAAGTTTCTCCCCGATGGGGGAGGTTACGACGTCATCCGCAATGATTTCGTTGCAGACATCGACGCATTCATCGCAAATGTATACCGTGGGTCCGGCAATGAGCTTTTTGACGTCGTTCTGGCTTTTGGAGCAGAATGAACATCTTAAGACATCATCTCTCTCGTCGTCTTTTCTCAAAGGAGTCCTCCAGGGTACAGATGAGCTACCCTACTCTTTTTTCGAGATAACCTGATCCACTATGCCATAATCCTTGGCTTGGCCGGCGGTCATTATGTAATCACGCTCGACATCTTTTTCGATTCGCTCGAAGTTTTGCCCGGTATGCTTGGCAAGGATCGCGTTCATTGCTTCGCGAAGCCGGAGTATTTCCTTCGCGTGGATATCAATATCCGTCGCCTGGCCCGCCAGACCGCTCATTGATGGCTGGTGGATTAAAATTCTGGAGTTTGGTAAGGCAAATCGCTTCCCCGGAGTGCCTGCTGCCAACAATAGCGCCCCCATGCTGGCTGCCTGGCCGATACAGATCGTCGACACATTCGGCCGAATATACTGCATCGTGTCATAGATAGCCATGCCTGCCGAAATGGCACCGCCGGGGGAGTTTATGTAAAGGTGGATATCTCTTTCCGGATCCTCGGCTTCCAAAAAGAGGAGTTGGGCTGTGACAACATTTGCCACATTGTCATCAATCGGAGTCCCCAAAAAGATAATATTATCCTTCAGGAGACGCGAATAAATGTCATAAGCCCTTTCGCCTCTATTGGTCTGTTCGACCACCATGGGTATTAGTGCCAATGCTCGTCACCCCACGCTTATATTAGCATTGCGATAGATGAAATCAAGCGCCTTGTTCTGGCGCAAGTGCTCTTCAAAACTCTGAATCCGTTCTTCCTTTTCGAGCTGGGCTTTCAAGGCGGCAGCCGATTTGCTGGTTCCTTCGGCAAGCTTTTGCAATTCCGAGTCGACCTCGTCCTTTGTCACTTCGATGCCCTCCTGACGGACAATCGCATCAAGGACAATTGTTCGACGGACCGACTGTTCCGCCCGGGGTCGCTCCTCGTCGAAAACCTTTTTCCAGTCAATCGCAGTTTGATTGATGTCGATTCCCTGGTAAGCCAGATTGCTGGCAACTCGGCGGGAGTGCGCCTCCAGCTCTTCCTCAACCATACACTCCGGGACTTCAAGAGTTTGGCGCTGAACAATCGAATCCAACAGCGCCTCTCTCGTTTTCTTTTCGGCACTTTCCTTCGCCTGCGTTACCAGTTCGTCTAGAATCTTAGTATGGAGCGCCTCCAGGTTTTCAGACCCTATGTCTTTGGCGAACTCGTCATTTAATTCTGCCAGCAGCTTCTCCTTTATATCCTTTACAAGTACGTTGTACCGGACTGTCCGGCCCGCAAATCGCTTTCTTTGGTAGTCCGCCGGGTAGCTGACTTCGAAATTCCGCGTTTCCCCGGCCCTGGCGCCGCGCAGATTGTTCGAAAACTCAATATTTGTTTGAGGATGTCCTATGATTAAGGTAACGTCCTCCTCGTGCATCGGCTTGCCTTCACCCTCAAACTGCCCATCGACGGTCAGGGTTACATAATAACCATCCCGCGCTTCCCCCCCATCAAACGGAACGAATTGAGCTTGCCGCTCACGCAAATTCTCGAGGGCCTGGTTTACGTTCTCTTCCGTTACCTCAACAGAAGAGAGTGTCGCCGGAAGCCCCTTATAGTCTTTGACTTCCAATTGGGGAAGAACCTCGAACGTTACCGTAAACTTCAATGGACTCCCGGGCTTGTTTTCCACGTCTTTCACAACCGGCGGCGCCAACGGGCGCAAGTTGTGTTCTGAAAGAGCACTCTTCCAGCAGCGCTCGATTATTTTCTGCGTGGCCTCCTTCAGCAAATCGGTTCCATAACGCTGTCGGATGACGTTCATCGGCACTTTGCCGGGCCTGAAACCGGGCACTTTTGCATTCCGGGCATACTCTTTGGCCAAGTTTGCGACTTCTTGATCCACTTCTTGCGAGGGCACCTCGACCGCAAGATTCTTTTTGCAGCTGCTAACCTCAACGATTTCTACTGTCAACTTGGTACCTGCCATCTCTATTGCGGATTTCGGATTTGATCCGCAACCCGCAATCCAAAATCCAAAGTGGATCTATTATCACATAACAGATCCCTAAACCATTATGGTGCGAAAGGGGGGAGTTGAACCCCCACCCCTTGCGGGACTGGATCCTAAGTCCAGCGCGTCTGCCAATTCCGCCACTTTCGCAGTTGTCCAACCTGGGCTTCGTATTTCCGGGTATCTGTTGATAACTGCAGCCGGAGAGGCATAAGTTAGGGCGAGTCCGCAGCCAAACTGGGAATGTAACAAAGCCCATTCACTCTGTCAATGCCGGTCGCCAGTCTTCTGTCGCCAGTCGCCAGTGGGAAATTCGTAATTCGTCAATCGTAATTCGTAATTACATCTCGACCCATTTCCCATGTCCCTCCCAAACACGAAGAGTGAACGGAAATGGGATATTTTCACCGAGCTTGCCCTTGATGGACTCGCAGATGTTTTCGACGGAGGGATACGCGATGATGTCGTTCAGCGTTTTGTGATCGAAAAAGCTCAAGGCTGCTTTTACCGACTTTCTCAGTTCTGAGAAGTCTATAATCATTCCCGATCTCTTCTCCCCCTCGATGACGACCTCTATTTTGTACGTGTGGCCGTGCAGACTCCCGCACTTGTCGTGACCGGGCAAGTAGTGGGCACAATCAATGTAGTCAATCACGCCTAACTTCATTCGCTCGCCCCTTTGATAGGTCTTAATTCTACCATTCTCCCCTTCAATTGACGATTTGCGATTGACGATTGGAAGGCAGGTTCAATACCAAATCGCCGGTCGAAAGTTGTAGATCGCAAATTCATTTGGTGGGAGCAAGTGCAGGGTACACAGCCGAGCTGAAAAGCGATCGCGCCAAAGGCCCGTCGGAATGCAGAAGATCGTTGATAACCTCTTGCGCCTTACCGGGTTGGGCTTCGACAAACCAGCCATATTCACGATCTAGCGCTTCCGCGATGCTTTTCACGGAGGCCATGGTTGCCACATTACTACGGTTGGGTTGGAACGGACTGGCCACCAGGTATCGAAGAAACTGGTTGTATGCGTCACAAAATCCGGATCCGAAAGAATCTAATTTGCCGGTCTTTAAGTATCGAAACGGAATCAAACTGCTTTTGGCGGGTATGAAGTCGATAATTATGGTAACCTCGTTTTTCCCAGAGATCAGTTCGCCCATCACAGACCATTTTGCCGAAAGCCAATTTGCAATATTTGCTGCTGATTCTGCAGTGAAGGTGCGTGTGGCGCCCGCATTGTTTATCGCGATCGGCATCGTTTCCCAAATCGGTATTATCTCAAGATTCTTGGCTTGCTCGGCTGTTTTTGCCATGAGGATTGGCGCTGCCAAGGCTGCCCAACGAAGATCCTTGTTCTCAGCGGAAACATTAAACGGCAGCAGAGCGATCCGAACAGATGACGGGGTGGAAACGGCCTCAATTTTGCTCTTTTTGGAAAAAAAACATGCCGGCTGAAGGAGCAGAAGAAGCATCAGCGAGGCTGAAAGTAGTATTCCAGGACGCAAAGCGACCGTTCTCCGGCAATTATATGGACGCCTTAAATAATTGTGCATTTGTGCATTATCCGTTCTGAATCCCGGTTCCAGATAGCAGCAGAAGCCCTATCCAAATGAGAAAAGAAATCCTGTCAAAACCTACAGGATCCCTTGTTTTGACGGAGTATCCTTATCACAACTCTTCAAAACACGCAAACACTCCTCAACAAGGGCTTCCAATCTATTGAGGGCATTCTTTCCCAAACCGGTGTCCAAAGGGAGATGGCGGCGCCGATTCCGTGAAATATTTTCTGCCTGGGCGAAACATTCGATTCTGGAGGTTCAAATGCCGGTGTTGAACAGGAAAGATTCCACGCGGCAAGAGGGGACTGCACTCTTAATAACCCTTCTGGCGCTCTCTCTTTTGTTACTCCTTGGACTCTATCTTACTCTCAATGCGAACACCGAGCTGCAGATCAGCGATAACTATGAGACTCAGGTCCAGGCAACCTATGCAGCCTTGGCGGGACTGAATCATGCGCGGGCGCTGGTCCGTGGACTGGCGTTTGACGATCTGCTCAAAGGCCCGGATGGGGTTTACAGCCACAATGCGGCCTATCTTACCAAAGCCAAAAAATTTGATTTCCGCAATCCGTTGCCTTTGTCAATTGTTCAGTCGTTGAATATCTTCCATCCGGCATTTGATTCTTCCTCAATATCCGATGACGGGCTCATCAGCACCGGATATTACGGCGGCTCAGCCGGGACTGTGCTGATCCCGATGGCCGGGGTAGGGCTGGCCTCAAAAAATCCCTATGGGCCGGGAGAGATTGTGATCTCGCGCTATTTTGTAAAGATCACCGATAACAACGGTGAAGCCTCAGAGATTTCCGGCGATCCGGCCGACAATCCCTTTGTTGACGGAGACGGCCTTGTGATCGTGCGTTCCATCGGGGTTTCGAAAACATTTTCCGAATCCGTAGGATCGATTCCCAGGCTTAACTCAATCGCCATTTTCGAGGCACGCTTTAAACGTCTGTCCACATTTGATCTTGGACCTGCGCTGGTTGTGCTTGGGAGCAAGGTCAACGCTTCCTTTGATGGAACATTCCTGATTGCCGGGAATCAATCTCCCGGCATCGGCACAATTGATACCGACACTGGGGACGCCAATCGGCCGGACCAGATAATTCGTGCGGCTGCCGGAACCCAGGGAAGCATTACCGGCGGGGCTCAGCCTAGTCCCTCGATCCAGGATATTTCGGGTCAGATTGGCTCTAATCCCGACTGGGCTCTGCTGCTAAATCCACGCTATTTGTGGAACTTCGTTCATGTTCAGGCCCAAAAATTCGCCGACAGCTTCTTTAGTGGCGACCAGAACTGGTCAGACAGGAACGCTCCCTATGCGGGATCATATGATGCATCGAAGCCATGGAATGCTCCGGGGCAGGATCTCAAAATCACGGTGGTCGACGGGGACCTTTCTGTGACCGGCGGCTTCTCCGGGGGTGGGTTGCTCATTGTCACGGGAAGCCTTCTGTGCTCCGGTCCTTACACCTACAGCGGTCTGGTGCTTGTTTTGGGTGCGGGTAATTTGGCTGCTCAAGGTTCGGGGCAGGGAATCAATGGCGGAATATTGGTAGGTAGCTTAAGAGAACAAGGCGGAGAAATTATCTTCGGCGAGCCAGGAATCTCCATATCTGGAAGCAGCTGCTTTGTTTCAAACAGGAATGCCGTCAAAGCCGCCATCGCGTTGATTCCGGTATCCCAGAGAAGCTTTCGTGAAATCGCAGGTTCCGATCCCTGAAGAACTGCTAAGCGGTTTTACAGCTGGCGCAACTCGAAGCCTGGCACGATGAGCAACCAGAGGACATTGACCGGGTCGTGCCATCGCTGGAGCGGGACACTCCGTTAAAGCTGGAAAAGAGCCTTTCCACATCCTTCGATTGGCATTCAGGGCAATGAATGCCGTTTTCCGACGAAACCCCGAAGACCAGCTTTTCAAATTCGGATTCGCATTTGAGACATTTGTATTCGAATATGGGCATACCTACCTCTTGGTATTCCTTGATTCAATAATGTTAGCACAGATGGGAGCGCAAATCAGTAATGGCGGGCAGTCGAAATTCTTCATCCATATTAAGCCTGTATTTTCTCAAAATAATAATAGCAGAGTTCTTACTGCCGACTGCCTTTACGGGGCATCCGGGTCCAAGCGGCGATCAATGACTTGGTCGGGCAATTCGTTCATGTCATCCGGCCTGGGAGGGAAATGTTCGGCTAAAGCTTTGCCGCAACTTTCAATTGCTGCGCAAATTCCACCGCAGACGTTTGCTTCCCTCATGCCTCGGATGATCAAGTCCCTAACCACCTGCCAGTGCTCGTCCCCCATTTTGGAATGAATGGCGCGGTCTCCTATGACTACGACCCGCCTCTCAAAGAAAGACAGATAAATTTCCACTCCATTCGATTCCCGGGTGCTATAGAGACCGCTGGAATAGAACTGCATGAATGCTGCTTCGTGAACCCGCGCATCCATTTCGTGGTTGGAGATTATCCAGCGCCGCCACGGCACATGGGGAAGAATTGAATAAAAAACCGCAAAGGAGATGAACTCAGTCCACAGAACGGTCGTCGGAGTATGGGCAAAAGGAAAGAGAAGAAATGCGGCTGTAACGAGGGCCATTGCGATCAGTGCCCCTTGCAGGGTCGCGTGATGGTAGTGAGCCGATGCCTCCGCAGTCACAAAGACTATCTGCCCGGAGGTGGTCGCCTCCGCCTTCTTGATCGCTTCTTCGATGGTCCTGCTGTCCTGATTACTTAATCGTTTCATTGATTAGGATTTCCCTTAATCGTCAATGCCGTTCACTACCAACTGCCGGAACTCCCGCCACCACCAAAACCGCCTCCGCCCCCCGAAAACCCACCTCCGCCAAAACCGCCGCCGCTGAAACCACCACCACCGAAACCGCCTCCGCCTCCGCCCCAGAAAAACGGTCCGATAAAAGAACCCGGGCCACGGCCGGACTTGGCGCCGGCGTGTACCAGCGCTCCCAGAAAGATTCCCAAAACGCTTCCAATAACCCCTCCGATCAGCAGGGAAATCAAGCCGTGGCCGATCAGTGTAAGCGGCAACAATATTCCAGCTATGGCTCCGAGAATGCCGCCGCCCCACTTTCCGGTAGCACTCAGTATCCAGAAGAGCGGGAAAAGCATGACGATCAGCAGATTGAAGAGCCGGCCGGAGGAGCGATGGGAATACGGGGTTTCCGCTCTGGGATTGCCCTGGTAGAGGCCTCGAACGGTTCCGATGATTGCGTTGATGCCCGCATCAATCCCTCCGTAATAATCTCCCTGGCGAAATCTTGGGACAATCTCATTCCTGATTATCTGATTGCTCCCGGCATCGGTCAGCTTTTCCTCAAGTCCATACCCGACTTCGATCCGGACAGCTCGGTCCTTTATTGACACGAGCAGAATCGCACCATTGTCCCGCCGCTTTTGCCCGATTTTCCAGGCTTCTGCGACCCGCATTGAGTAGTCCGCGATGTATTCCCCTTCAAGGCTGGAAATGATGACAACCGCGATCTGCGTGGAATCGCTGGCTTCAAAGGACTGCAGTTTCAAATCCAAGCTGGAGACCTGGTCGGCAGTTAATACGCCGGCCAGATCGGTTACCCGGTTCTGGAGTTTCGGGACATCGATGGCAAGTGCGCTGAAACATTGAAAAATGAACAGCGCTAAAGTCAGAGCAAGTCGCGACATTTGGGCCCTATTTTGTGAAGTCAACGACCGGTGCTTTTTCACTCCCCGGCGCTGCCTGGAAATATGCTTTTTTCTGGAAACCGAACATGCGGGCGAAGATGTTTCCCGGGAATTGCATAACGCTGGTATTGTATTCCTGCGCCACATCATTGAAGCGTTTACGCTCGACCGCAATTCGGTTTTCCGTTCCTTCCAACTGGCTCTGCAGTTCAAGGAAGTTCTGATTGGCCTTCAGATCCGGGTAGCGCTCCACCACAACCATCAATCGGGAGAGAGCGCTGGTCAGTCCGGCCTGTGCCTGCTGATATTTCTGAAATTCAGCGGGATTGTTCAACATATCCGGCGTAACCCGAATAGAACCAACTTGCGCTCTCGAAGCTGTTACTGCCTCCAGCGTCTGGCTTTCGTGGGCCGCATATCCCTTTACGGTTGCGACAAGATTCGGAATCAGATCGGCGCGCCTTTGATAGACATTTTCCACTTGAGCCCACGCGGACTCGACACTCTGCTGCTGCTTAACCAGATTGTTGTAAGCTGCAAAGGCTGAAGCGCCAATAATAACAACGACGATGACGATGACAGCCAGACAGCCCAACCCTATGATCTGACCTTTATTCATGCTTCCTCCCGGACTTAAGAATCTCCCATTATCCCAATCTTGGAATGATTACGCAATGTGCGATCAGAAGGTTCCAAATATAGAAGCCAGAAGTTCTCGCGACTGGCTTTCGGCGCTTGCCTTTTTAAATCCGGTCGAAACCTACAAAGGTAGGTTCCGGCTGCAACTCGATGCCAAACAGTGTCCGGACGCGCGTCTGAATCACGTGCATCAAGTCCACAATCTCCTGTGCCGTGGCGCCGCCATAATTAATCAGCGCAAGGCTGTGTTTGTCCGAGATCCCGGCATTTCCGAATCTATATCCCTTGCAGAAGCCGGCGCGCTCGACAAGCCAGGCTGCCGCCAGCTTCTCTTGTCCCGAGGGTGCTTGAAAGCGAGGGATATTTCCCTTGGATTCAAGAATTCCGCAAGCGCGCGCCTTCTTCTCCAGGGCTGCTGTTTTTTCCGGATCCCAAATAGGATTTTTGAAAAAAGACCCGACGCTATTGGAATCAGAACCCGGCTCGTCCAGGAGCATTCCTTTACCCTTCCGGATCTGCAGAACGGCCTCCCGGACTTCCCGGATGGATGGGGACTCTGACCTTCCCGCGAAATGGCGACGCAAATCCTCGTAACGCAGACACGGCTTCCCGTCCGGGCGCAGGACAAAATCCACTTTCAGCACGATGTAGCGGTCTTTATAAATCGTGTTAAAAACGCTGGTGCGGTATGAGAACCGGCAATCGGCATTGCTTAAGTCCAAAATGGAATAACTGCTGCGGTCCAGGACTCGAATCCGAAGGATTACTTCACTTGCTTCTTCGCCGTACGCCCCCACGTTCTGCACCGGAGTGGCGCCGACAGTTCCCGGAATTCCGCTCAGGCACTCGATCCCGGCAAGGTTTCGGTCAACGCAATATTGAACGAAGCGATCCCATTCCTGGCCGGCCGCAGCCGAGACTCTCTCCTCGGCCTCCGAACTGTGGGACTCAATGCCCGACAGTTCGATCTTGAGCACTACGCCGGGGAAGCCGGAATCGGCTACGACGAGATTGCTGCCTCTTCCCAAAATGAAAACAGGACAGCTGCGCTTCCGCGCAAAATCGAGGCCCTCGCCAATCTGCTCTTCGGTCTGTACCCGGATAAAAAAGCGGGCGGGGCCGCCGACTCGCAGAGTCGTCAAAGGCGCCAGCGGAACGTTTTCTTCGACGGACAGCTTTGAAACGGGTCTGCTCATAAGGGAATCAAGGGAATCGGGGAAATCCCGTCCCGACAAGAAAATAGCACACGAGCGACTCAGGACGAATACTTTAACCAACAGTCTGCGCGATTTCATTTGTTGTGGAAATGCATTCTTGTCATGCCCTGCCTTTTTTTGTATCCTCATGGCCTTTGCAAAACAACTATGTCATCCCCGAATAGCAAAGAGCGGATTTGGCGGATCGCAGCGATTCTAGCTCCCTCCCGTTCTCTTCCCCAACCCGAGCAAAAAGTAAAGGTGCATGCAGGGGCCGCAACCAAGGCGACGAGATACGGGTTTATAGATCTGCTGCGAGGTTTTGCGCTGGTGATGATGGTCGAAACTCACGTCGTCAATGCTTATCTCCCGGTTGCTCTTCGAAAAGGTTCTGAATTCTTTTTCTGGCTCAGTTTTGTCAACGGACTGGTGGCGCCGGGATTCCTGTTTGCCGCCGGGTTCTCTATCGTGTTGCAGGGCAATTCCCAATGGGATAATTGGCTTCACTTTCGCCTCCCTTTCTGGAAGCAGATGCGCCGGCTGGGGTTTATCACTCTCGTTGCTTATTACAGCCATCTTGAAGGTTTCAAATTGAGCCGGTATCTGCGAGACTGGGGTGACCGCGCCATGTGGACCAAAACGCTGCAGGTGGACATATTGCAGTGCATCGTGGTCTCACTTCTTTTTGTTCACCTGCTCCTATTCGTGCTACGCAGGAAAAACCTTCTTGCGTGGGCCTCATGCCTGCTTACCGGATGCGTGGCATTCGTTACTCCCTGGATGTGGTCTCGAGACTTCAGCAGGAGTCTTCCTCTTTCGATGGCTCTGTTTTTGAATCCTCACGGTGTTTCGCTGTTCCCCATTTTCCCCTGGCTTTGCTTCGTTCTGGCCGGAAGTTGCGCAGCCTGCTTTTTCCTCAAATCGGTCGAGTTGCGCAGAATCCCTGAGTTCATACGAGGCATTGCAATTCTGGGCGCTTTGATGATCATCGCAGGAGTCCTGCTACGCAGTGCGCCGTACACGCTTCCGGGACATTCAAATTTCTACACGACCAGTCCTCTTTATGTAGTGATCCGGATCGGATGCATTCTGCTGATCACGGCTCTCTTATATCACCTGGAAGCCGGCATGCAGTGGGTTCCCAGGCCGATTCAGCTGGCAGGACAGGAATCACTGCTCGTTTACGGCGTTCACCTCTGGTTCATTTTCGCCCTATTGCGGGGAAAGCACGTAGGTCGGATTCTCGGCCTGGAAACAGGTTACTTGGGTTGCCTTTTTTTGAGTTCCGCGATCATATTGTTGATGCTTTGTCTGGCCAAATACTGGCACTCTAATCATGATCGCTGTATTCCTGCTGAGTTAAACTGGGGACGCCACCCTTTTCGCCAGAGCAACAGCGGTCCTAGGAAAAGCTAAACTGGCGAAAAGGGTGGCGTCCCCGTTTGCGCAGGAGGCGGATAACTGGCTATAATTGGTCGGATGAAAACCCTCCTGTCGGTGATTGGGGCTTGTCTCTTATTAACCCTAAGCCTCCACGGTGCGGCGCCGGTTGTTTCCATTCGAACAATTCCGCCAGCCCAGGCGTTAGAGCGGGGACATACTTCCATTTTTGCCGTTGAACTGGATATTTCCAGTCCATACCACATCAATTCCAATCGACCGCTGCAGGATTATCTTATTCCAACCACTCTGGAATTTGAGCCCCAGCCGGGTATCGTGTTTGGGAAGACCGTGTTTCCGCCTGCTCCCATAAAGAACTTGCCCGTGTCAGACTCCCCGATGGCGGTGTATGAGGGGGTTGTGAGAATTGGTGTGGAGGTCACCCCCAGCGCAGATTTTATTTCGAGGGAAGTTAAGGCAGAGGGGAAGATTCGCTACCAAGCATGCAATGACCGTTCTTGCCTTCCTCCAGTATGGCAGGACTTCAGCATAATGCTGCCGGTTTCAGTTTCTGCAGGCTCGCAAAACGTTGCTCCAGCTGCAAGCGCGATCGGTGCCCCCCAACAGCCACGTTCCTCTGAGCCCTTGCCTGCAGCCGAAAAACAAAATTCAGAAACGCAAAGCTTCGGCGATAAGAGCCTTCTGATTACCTTTGTCCTGGTTTTTTTGGGAGGACTGGCGCTGAACCTGACCCCTTGCGTTTATCCGATGATTCCGATCACCATCTCCTATTTCGGCGGACAGGCGCAGGGGAAAAAGGGGAGCCTCATTGCGCATTCCAGCCTATATGTCACAGGCATGGCCGTGACTTATTCGGTTCTTGGCGTGGTCGCAGCTTTGACGGGCGGACTTTTTGGCGCGGCAAATCAATATCCACCGGTGCTGCTTGGTATCGCGCTTGTCATGGTAATTCTGGCTTTGAGCATGTTTGATGTGTACGAGTTGAGAGTCCCGCAGTGGTTGAACCGTCTTGCCGGGAGTTCTCAGAAAGGTCTCTTCGGTACTTTCCTGATGGGGCTCACGGTGGGAATCGTGGCTGCGCCGTGTGTCGGGCCTTTCGTCCTTGGGCTTTTGACCTATGTCGGGAACCGGGGGAATGCAATTCTGGGTTTTGCTCTGTTTTTCGTGCTCGCCATCGGGCTTGGAATCCCGTTTCTTCTCCTGGGAATCTTTTCGGGAAGCATTCACCGCTTGCCACGCTCCGGCGCGTGGATGGTTTGGGTTCGGAAAATTTTCGGTTTCATCCTGTTGATGATGGCTGTGTATTTCTTGAAATCCCTCTTCCGGAGTCTGCTGGCTTACAATCTGACACTGGCGCTGATTATGCTTCTGGGCGGCATCTACCTGGCTTGGATTGATACCGTACCCGGACCTGGCAGAATATTTTCGTATGTGCGCAACGTGGTCGGGATTGTTTTTTTTGCCGCCGCGCTATATACAACCGTCGCTGGTCTTCAAGGAAGTATCGGGAGCGCTCAGGTCCGTTCCGCAGCGAAGAATCAGGGCGAATCCATCCAATGGATGCCATATTCCGAATCAATTCTGAGCCGAGCCTCCCAGGAGAATAAGCCTGTTTTCATCGATTTTTATGCGGATTGGTGCGCACCCTGTAAGGAACTCGATAATCATACCTTTGCAGCACCCGAGGTCGTTGCCCGATCAAAAGCCTTTTTCATGCTGAAGGTAGACCTCACTTCAGCAGCCAATCCGCAGTCGGAGTTGCTTAGGAAAAAATTTCAGGTCCTGGGAGTCCCAACACTGGTGTTCCTCGGACCGGACGGACAGGAGATCACTAGTCTTCGCGGAACAGGTTTCGAAACGAAAGAAGTTTTCCTGAAAAATATGGACCACGTTCTTCGACAGAAAAAGCCCATGTGATTCAGAATTCAGAAGTCAGAATGTGCTTGGATTCTGACTTCTGAGTTCTTTTTGATTGGGGATGCTACATGCCGTACCTAAAGCCCAAAATTGTGAAACGGATAAGTCCGGTCCAGACCGACATCGTCTGGAACGACGGTCATCTTAGTTCCTATCCGTCCTGGTACCTTCGGGAGAATTGCCAGTGCGCTGCTTGCGTCGAGGAGTTCACCGGGCAGCGGAAGATAATCCATGGGGACATTCCCGCAACTGTGGAGAGGGTGAACGTTTCCACGGTGGGCAATTATGCTCTGCAATTCGGCTGGAGCGACGGACACGATACCGGAATTTATACCTTTGATTATCTGCGTCAGCTTTGCCCCTGTCCGCAATGCCTCCCCACCGGTCTAAATGAGCCGCCGAAACAGGTGGGAAAACCCGGCTCATTTGAAGTTTGATGTTGTCGCTTTGCGCGGATGCGACGCTTTTTGGGGACCTGCCCCGCACATCATTTTTCGCTTAATTTTTTCGTGTAAAAGTTGCAATTTTAAAGGTGGGCATGTATATTCGAGGGCGACCTGGATCATGGCGAATGCCTACATCTGAAAGGTCTTGAGCGTCTGAGGTGGAGATGTCTCCCCGGTTTGGTTTCGTCCCCCCTTGGGTTTAGATGGAACGAAAACAGACAATTTAGATTTAAATTGTATCCCTGCGCGCAGCGCAGGATTTGAAGTAAAGAATAAAGAGGAAAAATGAAAGAACAAGGCGTGGTTAAATGGTTTAATAATGAAAAAGGCTACGGATTCATCCGGCGCGATTCCGGGGATGATGTTTTCGTGCACCATTCCGCTATTCAGGCCACTGGTTTCAAATCATTGAATGAAGGCGATCACGTAGAATTCAATGTTGCCAAAGGGCCTAAAGGGTATCAGGCTCAGGATGTAGTAAAACTTCAGGCCTAAGTTCCCAAGGGAGGTTCTGGCGGAAGCCGGGACCTCCAGATCAACCAAAAATTTGAAGAACTCCGGGTGAGAGTGCCTGGCACAACTGTTCAGGTGGAGGCTTGACCAAAAACCTGAAGATTGGCCAAGCTAACGGTGTGCGCAGGTTTTGCTGTGCCTCGTGCAAATGCGTGTCCGACCGCACCTGGGTATGCAACGTTGCCTGGAGAACCGGTGCCTTTCAGTGTAGTGAGATTGCAGCAGTTTTAGGGACGCAACCGCCCGGATCAGCCTTCATCGCTCCCGTTTTCCGTTTCCCGTTCGGGGCTAAACTTTGAACCTGGAAACCGGGGATCCTATCCTGCATCTTGCATCCCACATCCTGCATCAAGTAAAGTCCGTTTTTGCCTGTTTAGAACGGGGAATGGAAAACGGGGAACGGAGAACCTCCAATGAGAAGCCTTGAAATTCCGAAAAGACCATACCGCGATGAAGTCAGCCTTTCGATTCTCGGACTTGGCGGAATGCTCCTGGTAGGAATGGAGCAGTTTTCGGTGGACAGGATTGTCGAGGAAGCGCTGGCCCGGGGAATCAACTACTTCGATGTGGCCCCGTTCTATGGTGATGGAGAAGCCGAGCAGAAAATGGGGAAAGCGCTGGCACCGCACAGAGAAAAGGTATTTCTTGCCTGCAAGACTCTGGAAAGATCGGCAAAGGGCGCCCAGGAAGAATTAAATCATTCCCTGCGCCAGTTGCATACGGATCATTTGGACCTTTACCAGTTTCACGCCGTTTCAGACATGGAAGAAGTGAATGAAATCTTTGCGCCGGGCGGCGCATTGGAAACATTCACGCAGGCACGTCAAGAAGGGAAGATCCGATACATTGGGTTTTCCGCTCACACCGTAGAAGCCGCAATGGCGCTGCTCGACCGTTTTCAATTCGATTCGGTATTATTTCCCATTAATTTCATCTGCTTTGCGCGAGGGAATTTCGGACCGCAGGTCATCGCGAGGGCAAAAGAATTGAGCGTTGCGCGCCTTGCAATCAAAGCGATGGCTCATGGCCCATGGCGCAAAGGAGAGAAAAGGAAATACCCGAATTGCTGGTACCGTCCAATCGAAAACCGCGAAATGGCCCGGCAAGCCCTGCGCTTTACTCTCTCGGAAGGTGTAACCGCTGCAATTCCTCCCGGTGATGAACGGCTTTTCCGAATGGCGCTGGAACTGGCGCCTGATCTAGATCCCATGGGCATGGAGGAACGCAGCGAACTGCTGGCAAGCACTCGGGCGCTCAGGCCGTTGTTTCGTTGTTAAGGCGTCCGCAGGTCTGAATTTTCTTTAGCAGTCCACGATGACTTTGATTCCTGCACGATTCGCGGCACAGGCATAAGCCCACTCGACTTCAACGAGTGGAAAATGGTGCGTCACCAGCGAATCGACCTTCACGACTCCGCTTTTCACCAGCCGGATTGCGCGCGGATAGGAGTTTTTCATCCGATGCTGCACTTTGATCGTCAAATCCTTGCGCCGGGCAATCGATGAAGTAAAGGTTGTGCGATCGTCGCGCGGTATCCCGATCAGGATTACGTGTCCGCCGGGCTTTACAGCGGCAACGGCGGCTTCGACCGCCTCAGGATCTCCTGCAGCTTCAAACGCGACGTCCACACCGCGCCCCGCTGTTGCTTTGAGAATCTGTTCCGCTTCCCGTCCGCCGCAAGCTTCGAACACTGTTGCACCAAACGACCTCGCAGATTGGACGCGGTGCGAAAGGTCAGGCAACTCGGTGGCAAAAATAGAAGTTGCGCCCGCCTCTCGCGCTAGCTGAATTACCGAGAGCCCGATTACACCGCAGCCAAAAACACCAACACTCATGCCCGGTTTTACGGGTGCACAATCCACCGAATATAAAGCCACACCCAGCGGTTCCAGCATTGCCCCTTCGCTTTCAGAGATCGAATCGGGGAGCGGAACAAGGCAATGGTCCGGCCAGGCAATATACTCGCGAAGGGTGCCATCATCAGGTGCGTGCCCGGCGAAGTGCAATGCCGAACACAGATTCGGATTTCCTTCGATGCAGAATTCGCATTTTCCACAAGGACATGCAGGGTCAATCGCCACACGTTCCCCTCTCCTGGGACCGCTCTCAATAATTCCGGCGCACTCGTGGCCAAGGATCAGGGGGTTAATGATCCTGTCGTTTCCAATGGCTCCTTCTTTCCACCAGTGCACATCCGATCCACACACACCAACGGCAGTCACGCGCACGAGCGTTTCCCCGGGACGAGGCGCCGGAGCCGGCTCATCATGCAGGCGCAGATCACCTGCGCCATGGACTCGAGCTGCTTTCATATCTGCTCCTTGGCCGTGGAAAACGGGGGCAGTTATCAGCTGTCAGCCGTCAGCTATCAGCCATCAGAAAAAGCGCCGTTGCTGATAGCTGACGGCTGATAGCTGATGGCTGAGAATTCGGTGCGTGTCCCCGTTTTTCTCGTGGTACTATAGCACCCCGTCAACGTGCACGTAAACTGATTGCCAATAATCCTATCCCGACGCTTTACTGCCTTGAGAAAGGACTTGTATGGATTCAGGCACACAGAAAATCCCAGTTCTCGAGAAAATCGGCTACAGCCTTGGCGATGCCGGCGCCAATTTTGTTTTTCAAACCATGATCCTCTTTCAACTGAACTTCTACACGGACACGGTGGGGATTGCCGCTGACATTGCGGGATATCTTTTGTTGGCAGGCCGGTTCTGGGATGCATTTTTCGATCCGATGATGGGCGTGATTGCCGACCGGACGAACACACGATGGGGTAAATTCCGCCCATGGGTGCTATGGTCGGCATTGCCCTGGGGAGTCGTCATGGTTCTGGCTTATACAACTCCCACTTATAACCCGATGTGGAAGATTGTATATGCGTGCGTAACCAACATCCTGCTGATGACGCTCTATTCCATTAATAACACTCCATACTCAGCCTTGACGGGCGTTATGACCGGCGACGTGAATGAACGCACGAGCCTGTCTTCGTATCGATTTGTTTCCGCAATGATCGCCCAGTTGATTATCGGAGGCTTCACTTTGCCGCTCGTAGCCAAGTTTGGTCAGGGCAACGACGCAAAAGGCTGGCAGATGACAATCGGTCTGTGGGCCATTCTCTGCGTCATTCTCTTTGTCCTTACTTTTCTCAGCACGCACGAACGCATCCAGCCCGACCAGCGCCAGGAACTGGCCGGGAAACAGGATTTTCGAAACCTTGCGAAGAACGGTCCCTGGATTGCGATGTTCATCGTCACTTTGGCCCATTTTATCGTCGCTGCAATGCGAGGCGGGACGGTGCTCTATTTCTTCAAATATTACGTAAATCAGGACCGTCTGTTCGGAGTGCTTCAGAGTTTAGGCCTGGCTCATACCGCGAATGGCGGCGGCCTCTGGTATAGCCTCTTGAATACCTTTGGCTTGATTATCGACGCTGAGAAAAAAAATGTCGCTTCGGTCGGGTTCAGCCTGTTCAATATGTCCAGCCAGTTTGTAACCGTGATCGGCGTGTTGTGCGCGACTTTTCTTTCGATACGTTTCGGAAAAAAAATTATTATACAGGTCGGGTTCGGGCTGACGGCGATTTTCATGGCTTTATTCATCCTGCTCCCCTCAGATGCCATCTGGGCAACCTTTACTCTTGAGTACCTGCGCGCCCTGGCTTTTGCTCCGACCATTCCGCTTCTGTGGGCAATGTTCGCCGATGTCGTTGATTACGCGGAATGGAAGACCGGACGCCGCACAACCGGGGTGATCTATGCAACCATCATGTTTGGGCTGAAAGCCGGCTTAAGTCTGGGAGGCGCCATGGCCGGCAAACTGCTGAAGCTGTATGGCTACGTGCCCAATGTGCCGCAAACGGCCAAGGCATTGCTGGGCATCCGGATGACGATCAGCGTTTATCCGGCTTTCTTCTTCCTGGTCGTCGTGATATGCATGTTCTTTTACAAAATCGGCAAAAAGCTGAACATCCAGATTCAAGATGAGCTGGCCGAAAGGCGCAGGCAATTTCAGCCGGCGTTAACCGCATCAGCAAAAAATTAGGGAATCCAAGTGGGGACGCCTCCCTATTTCGCCCGGCGGCCGTCGTGAAGTGAGAGCTAAAAAGCGAAATAGGGTGGCGTCCCCTTTTTTCGAGGAGACTGCCGTGAAACCCAAATCCAGGTCCCAGGAAAAACCGGCTTATATGAACCCGACTCTTTCCGCGGAACGCCGCACGAGGGACCTGCTTTCGCGCATGACCTTGAAAGAAAAGGCGGCTCAGATGCTCTGCATCTGGGAACAGAAAAGCAAAACCCTCGTTGACGATCAGGGGAATTTCGATCTTCAAAAAGCAAAGGATAGTTTCAGGCAGCACCTTGGCCTCGGCCAGGTAGGACGGCCCAGTGATGCCGGAGGCGGCCGGAATGCCAGGCAGATGGCTGAACTGACGAACGCCATTCAAAGATTCTTTATAGAGAACAGCCGTTTGGGAATCCCTGTGATGTTTCACGAGGAATGTCTTCATGGGCACGCTGCTATTGACGCGACAAGCTTCTCCCAGCCTATCGGGCTCGGCGCCACGTTTAATCCTGATCTCGTTCGAAAGCTTTTTGAAATGACCGCCGAGGAAGCTCGCGTCCGCGGCACTCACCAGGCCTTGACGCCGGTCGTGGATGTCGCCCGCGAGCCTCGCTGGGGCCGTGTTGAGGAGACCTATGGCGAAGATCCTTATCTGGTGGCCTGCATGGCGATTGCTGCGGTGCAGGGATTTCAGGGTGACGCCACCTTTAAAAACAAAAAAAGTATTATTGCCACGCTCAAACATTTTGCCGCGCACGGCCAGCCCGAATCCGGAACGAACTGCGCGCCCGTAAATGTGTCGGAGCGAGTGTTGCGCGAAGTTTTCCTTTCCACTTTTAAGCAGGCGATTCAAAAAGGCGGCGCCATCAGCGTCATGGCATCGTACAACGAGATCGATGGCGTTCCATCCCATGCAAATAAATGGCTGCTGCGGGACGTGCTGCGAAGAGAGTGGGGCTTCAAGGGGTTTGTCGTTTCGGATTACTTTGCCATACGAGAGCTGAATGAACGGCCGAGCTTTTTCGGCAATCACCTGGCTGAAAACGGCAAAGAAGCTGCAGCTCTCGCGGCGAAAGCCGGCGTCAATATCGAGCTGCCTGATCCGGATTGTTATCCCAATCTTGTCGAACTGGTTCGGAATGGAGTCCTTAAGGAATCTCTCCTTGATGAATTGGTTGCCCCGATGCTGTTTTGGAAATTCAAGCTTGGATTGTTCGACGATCCTTACGTAGATCCTGATGCCGCCGAGAAAATCGTGGGTTGCGATGCCCATCGCGAGCTGGCCTTGCAGGCCGCGCGCGAAACAATCACGTTGCTGCAAAACACCGATGCAACCGTGCCGTTGGATCCGGGCAAGATCAAAACGCTCGCCGTCATAGGGCCAAACGCCGATCGCGAGCTTTTGGGTGGATATAGCGGAAAGCCCAAGCACAGGCTGACCCTTCTGCAGGGAATTCGGAATCGCGCCGGGTCCATCAATGTCCTTTATCATGAAGGGTGCAAAATAACGGTCGGCGGCTCCTGGCAGCAGGATGAGGTTATTCCCGGTGATCCGGACGAGGATCGCAGGAATATTGCGGAGGCGGTTCAGATTGCGCAAAAGGCCGATGCTGTCATCCTTGCGATCGGCGGCAATGAACAGACCTCGCGTGAGGCCTGGGCCCTCAATCACATGGGAGATCGGGCTTCCCTCGACATGGTCGGCCGGCAGGACGAACTCGTGAATGCGATCGCGGCTACCGGCAAACCCATCATCGCTTTTCTCTTTAATGGACGCCCTCTGTCGATCCGCAATCTGAAGGAAAAGGCGGCGGCGATTTTTGAATGCTGGTATCTTGGGCAGGAAATGGGGCAGGCTGTCGCTGAAGTGCTTTTTGGAGATTTCAATCCCGGCGGCAAGCTACCCATTACCGTTCCCAGATCTGTCGGCCATCTTCCCGCGTATTACAATTACAAGCCTGCGGCGCGGCGCGGATATCTTTTCGATGACATAAGTCCGCTCTATGCGTTTGGCTTCGGCCTCAGCTATGCCACCTTTAAATTCGGCGAACCGCGCCTCGCAAAGGCGACGATCAAGCGGAACGAGTCGACTGTCGTCAGGGTGGCGGTCACAAACACGGGCCGGATCAGCGGGGACGAGGTGGTTCAGATGTATATTCGCGACAAAGTCAGTTCGGTCACCAGGCCGGTTAAGGAGCTGAAGGGATTCAAAAGAATCACGCTTGCCCCGGGCCAGACCGAAACGGTGACGCTTGCGATAACGCCCGAACATCTCTCTTTTTACGATATCAATATGAAATATGTTGTCGAGCCTGGAGACTTCGAAATCATGGTCGGCAATTCTTCACGCGACCAAGATCTGCAGAAAGTTATTCTAATGGTAAAATGAGGGGCCGGAGCGCCGGCGTCTCGCCGGCTCCTTTGCAGTGTTTGGAAAGTTATACGCTTCTATATACGCTGTAAACGAGCCGGCGGGATGCCGGCGTTCCCGGCGGAGGCGGCTTCGGTGTCGCGCTGCAGATATCGCATGCCGGCCAGCCAGAAAATGCCGGCCGCCGGGAACATCAGCCCTACCGCAATAAATGATTTATTCATGTCCCTGAACCAATCGTTGAGGCATCCGATCGCGACAGGCGAAATGACATCCCCGAGCGCATGAATGATGAAGATATTGACGGCAAAACCAATGGCGCGCATGGATGGGCGCGTGACGTTTGCCA
>JBEKKY010000020.1:0-17782 GCA_050010475.1 Acidobacteriota bacterium
CGTAAACCCGTTAACGCATAAACGGAGCATCACCACACGCGGCACGCTTTTTCGCGGACCATCGGCTGTCCTGGTTTGCAGCCAAAGGCTTTTTGAAATTCGGGCATGTCTGAGACGACGCCATTGATGCGATATTGAGCTGGAGAATGGGGATCGGTCGCGGCCCGCAGCCGCAGATTCTCCGGACGCTCATTGCTGCAGGCCCACTGCGCCATTCCGATGAAGAAGCGCTGGTCGGGAGTGAATCCCTGGACCGGTTGCAGGCGTTCCCCCTCCGTTTCCTTCTTCCATGCAATATAAGCCAGGATCGTGCCGCCCAGGTCGGCAACATCCTCGCCGGCAGTCAAATCGCTGTTGATGTGAATATCGTCCACGACCACGTACTGCTTGTACTGATCCTTTACACACTGTACGCGGTTGTTGAACTGCTCCGCATCCCGATCGGTCCACCAGTCGTGAAGATTTCCACGCGCGTCGAATTGGCGCCCTTCGTCATCGAACCCGTGCGTCAACTCATGTCCGATGGTTGCGCCTGTGTTGCCATAATTGGGCGCATCGTCCATCTTCGGGTCATAAAGCGGAGGCTGCAAGACCCCTGCCGGGAAATTGATGTCATTCATCTGCGGATCGTAGTAGGCATTCACGGTGGGTGGGGTCATTCCCCACTCGCCCCTGTCCAGTGGTTTCCCGATCTTGGCCAACTCACGCCTGGACTCAAAGGTCATTGCACGAACGACATTTCCATAGAAATCCGTGCGACGGATCTCCAGGGAACTGTAGTCACGCCATTTGTCCGGATAACCGATCTTGTTGCGGATTCCGTGCAGTTTTGCCAGCGCCTGCTGCTTCGTTTCCGCGCTCATCCACGGCAACGATCGAATATCCTCATCCATGACCTGTTCGACCTGCTTCGTCATGAGCAGGGCCTTTTGCTTCATCTGGGGCGTAAACGTGCGCCGAACAAACTCCTGACCCAGCGCCTCCCCGAGATCGCGGTCGGCCCACGCCACGCATTTCTTCCACCTCGGCTGCTGCTCCTTTACGCCGCGCAGGACCTTACGGTTGAAATCAAAGTCTTCGTCCACAAACTTTGTCGACAGATATGGTGATTTCGCACTTGAGGCATGCCAGCGCAGATAAGTTTTCCAATCGCTGAGGCCGCGCTCTTTCATTTCGGCATTGAGCTTCTCAAAAAACTTGGGCTCGGTGACATTGAATTCCCTTACCTCGCCCGCGCCAATGGCGTTCAGGTAAACCATCCAGTCAAAATCCGGCGTGAGCTTTTGAAGCTCAGCACGTGTCATTTTGTGGTCGAGGTTGTACGGGTTGCGCTTTTCCACTCGGGTCAGCGATGCCTTTGCCAGCTCCGTTTCCATCGACAGGACGGTCTGCGCTTCTCGTGCAGCTTGGTCTCGCGGGTCGCCGATCAGTTCGAACACGCGCTGAATGTGTTCCAGATATTTTTTGCGCAGCTCTTCGGATTTTGAATCGGTGTTCACATAGTAGTCGCGGTCAGGCATTCCGAGCCCGCCGGCGATTGCGAACGCAATGACCTTTTCGGCATCGGCGTAATCCTGATTTGAGGTGAAAAAAAACATCGCGCTGCCGCCCTGATAAGAAATCGAACGCAAGTGTTCTTTGGCCAGGAAGGCGGGGATCCCGCCGGTTGACTTCAACCCGGCAATTTCATCCAGAACTGGTCTTAACGGATCTGCGCCGGCTTTCTCAATCGCGTCGGTATCCATGCAAGCGGCAAAATAATTCCCGATCTTCTGTTGCGCGGCACTGCGTTTTGGATCGGGTTTGGCCGAATCCTCCAGGATACCCCAGAGGAATTGCTCATTCTCGTTTGCCAGTTTGCCGTATACACTCCAGGAAGCCTGATCACCCGGAATCGGGTTGTTCTTCATCCACCCGCCGCAGGAATACTGATAAAAATTGGCACATGGATCAACGGTCGTATCCATTGCTTTCACGTCCAGCCCCGGTGTGTAGGGCAACGACCGCAAAGGTTTTTCCGCCGTCTGCGCAAGCAGCACGGACGTCATGCATGACAGAACCAATATTCTGCAGAGCAGCTTTTCCATGATCCTAACCCCTCCGGGAAATAGAATAGTTATTTTCAAAGCAAAACGCCACGGATTCCACAGATTTCACAGATTTGAATCCGTGTTGATCCGTGGAATCCGTGGCGTTTTTAGTTTTTAGTATTGCGGTCAGTTAAAAAGGTGAGGCACGAAAGTGCTTTTGTTGTCGGTGACCAGGCTGGTTGACTCGTTTACCTATACGTTTGACGCCGGCGCCAGGTTCCGGCTCACCGGAGTTCCCCTCAATTTTGTTTTCTCGGACTGCCAACAGAGATAGTAAAATCCCGGAACATGAAAATCTCATCTCCGATCCTGAGCTTGTTACTGCTGTATTGCACCTCCGCTGTTGCCGCTCCCAACAGCGCGATCTCGGTTGCCCAACGGATTGCACGGCTCGAAGCGGGCGTGCGAAGCGTGGAAGCAATCCGCTCAATCAAGCGTCTCCAGTACGCCTATGGTCACTATGCTGAATTCGGGCTTTGGAACGACCTCGCAGACCTGTTTGCCGACAACGGGATCGGACACTATCCATCCGGTGATCTCGGGAAAGAGGCAATTCGTAAACTCTTTTTGCAGGATGTCGGCAAAGGGAAACTCGGATTGGGCGAGGGACAGTTCTACCCGCACATAATGCTCGAGCCCGTCGTGACTTTGGCACAGGATGGGAAAACCGCCAAAGGGCGCTGGCGAGTTCTGGCTATGCTGGGTAGCTATGGAGGCACGGCTGTCTGGGCCGGCGGCATTTATGAAAACGAATATATCCTGGAGAACGGCGTCTGGAAGATCCACGACCTGCATTATTACTCCCGATACACCGGTCGCTACGACCAGGCCGGCTGGACGGCCGACAAAGAAGCAATCCCGATCCACTATGACCCGGCGCGCGCAGGCACGCCTGTCCCGGAAAAACCGAATCTGCCTGCCGCAGCCGAGAGTTCGCCCAGCCTGGAGATGCTGAGCAAGCGGGTCGCCGATCTCGCGCAGCGTGCGCAGCGGCTGAACAATGAAGACGACGTGGAAAACCTGCAGCATATCTATGGATACTACGTGGATCGCAAAATGTGGGATGACGTTGCTGACCTTTTCGCCGGCGACGCGACAATGGAATTGGGGCTGCAAGGTGTGTATGTCGGCAAGTTCAGCATCCGGCGCGCGCTGAATCAGTTCGGCCCTCAAGGCCTGCGCGAGGGGGAACTTAACGATCATCTGCAGCTTCAAGCAGTAGTCCACGTAGCGCCGGATGGCCGCACTGCAAAAGCACGAGGCGTTGAATTGACCATGTCGGGCATCAACGGAGTTGGAGGGCAATGGGGCGAGGGCATCTTCGAGAATGAATTTGTCAAGCAGAACGGAATATGGAAAATAAAAGCGCTGCATTATTATCCCAGGCTATTGACCGATTACGATAAAGGGTGGGCCAAAGATGCGCAGCCCGCGCCCGGACCGAGCAAAGATTTTCCACCCGACCGCCCGCCGACAGAGGTGTATGAAATTTTCCCCAAGTTTTACACACCTGCGTTTCACTTTTCCAATCCGGTAACAGGCCTCGCGACCCAGTATCCAGGCGGGCTTGGTCAGGCCCCCGTTAAGCAGAGCGGCCTTCGGCCGGGCGGCTCAGGAGAGCCGCCCCACACGGGAAAACAGGAACTCTCGCAAAGAATTGCCGAAACCGAGCGGTTGCTCGATAGGGCCTCGGCTTACGATGCCGCCGAAAACCTTGCCGGCGCCTACGGGTATTACCTGGACGAGTTTATGTGGGATGAAACGGCCGATCTGTTTGCGGTGGACGGCACAAGGAATCTGTCCTCTATCGGTTTTGACGCCGGACGCGAACGCATCCGGGAGTCGCTCAAACGCCGTTACCCGGGCAAAAAATCAGTGGATTTTTTGCTGGCGCATCAGTTGGTTCAACCGGTGATTCACGTTTCCCAAAACGGCCAGAGCGCCAAAATGCGCGTGCGTCTGTTTCAGCTTGGGGGCCCTTCAGGTGGAAATGGTTTCTGGATCGCAGGCATTTACGAGTGCACTACGGGCATCGAGAATCGCGTGTGGAAATTCAGGTCAATGGACCTGAATTATACTTGGACGGCCGATTACAAGAAAGGCTGGGCTCACATCGACAAAGACTCCAAGGGAGTGATATCGACTCCTTTCCCCAAGATTGTCCATTTGCCTTTTCACTACGACAATCCGGTGACAGGGAGAAAACCGAATTGACGATTTACGATTGACGATTGAAGGAAATTCAAAAGCTCGTTTTTTCAATCGTCAATCGTAAATCGTAAATCGTCAATTGTAAATTTCTCCTTTCCTGACGCGCGTACGTTTAATTGATCAAATTTTCTATTTTTTGAAGAACTATTTCCGCGGGGCCCTGGATTGACAGGTCAGCGGATCCTGATGCCGGCGTATCCTCCAGATTGATTTCGACTGTAAATGCGCCTTTTGAGCGCGCCTGTTGCGAGAGCCCGGCTGCCGGATAAACCTGAGCCGAGGTTCCGATGGTGATGAAGACCTCGCAATTCAGTGCTCCCATGGATTGCCGCAGGACCTCAGGATCGATTCCTTCCCCAAACCAGACTACGCCCGGCCGGATCAGCCCGCCGCAGTAGGGGCAGGAGGGAGGGATTTGTAGAAATGGAACCGTTAAATCAACCCAACGAGCCGGCGACGATTTACAGAGATCCCAGCAGGAAACCTCCCAGATTGATCCGTGAAAACGGATGACGTTCTCGGTCCCCGCTCTCTCATGCAGGCCGTCCACATTCTGGGTGACGAGAGTAAATCTGGAGAAACGCTTGCTCCAATGTGCGAGCACGTGGTGCGCAGGATTCGGTTCGCACTTGGAGATCAGTTCCCTTCTCCAGTTATACCATTCCCAAACGAGTCTTGGATTTCGCTGAAACGCCTCTGGCGTGGCCAGTTCCTGAGGCGAATAGGATTTCCAAAGTCCTTCGTTTCCCCGGAAAGTCGGAACACCGCTTGCAGCGGAGATGCCGGCGCCTGTGAGCACGGTCACTCGCGATGCCGTTCGAAGTCGCTCAACGATTTGGGCAATTGGAACCGTTCCCATGTTGGCCTTCCTTCTGACCTTAGAGCTTACCTCGAAGGCTCGAAGACTCAAAGCCTCAAAGAGGCTCCAGGTTGACTCGGAACACGACATTCGTTTAGGATGGCCGCGCAATCATGACGGAGGCGCAACATGCAATTGAAACAGGCGGATTCAGTGACAGGTGTCCAAGCCCACCCGCGAGAAGCAGAAACCCGTTTGGCTCTCAGCCGAAAAACTTTGATCGATCTTTACACCACGATGTTGACGATCCGCCGCTTCGAAGAGCGCGTGGTCCAGGAGGTGTATGCGGGCAAGGTTCCGGGATTCGTTCACTCCTATATCGGGGAAGAGGCGATCGCCACCGGAGTCTGCGTACACCTTAACAAGGAAGACCGCATTGTGAGCCATCATCGCGGGCACGGCCACTGCATCGCCAAAGGTGCGGACATCAGGAGAATGATGGCGGAGATTTACGGGAAAAAGACCGGCTATTGCAAAGGCAAGGGGGGCTCGATGCACATCGCCGATTTCAGCATCGGGATGCTGGGCGCCGATGGAATCGTCGGAGCGGGATTGCCGATTGCGTCCGGTGCAGCTCTGGCCGCACAGCTGGAGGGAAAAGGAGCGGTTGCCGCAGTCTTTTTTGGGGACGGCGCGTGCAACGAAGGAGAATTCCACGAAGCGCTGAACCTTGCATCCATATGGAAACTCCCTCTGCTCTTCGTCTGCGAGAACAACGGGTACGGCGTGAACACCCCCGCGGAATACGCGATGGGCGCAAAAGATATCACGCGGATGCCGGAAGCGTACCACATCGCCAACCAGTCGATTGATGGGAATGATGTCGAGCTTGTCTACCATGCGGCGGCCGAAGCGATCTCCAGATTAAGGAAGGGGGACGGGCCCTATTTTCTGGAATGCAAGACCTACCGCTGGCACAAGCATTTTCTCTCGAAAGGACTGGAAGACCTGCGTCCTCCGGAAGAACTCGAAGCGTGGAAAAAGAAATGCCCGGTCGCCGCTTTTGAACGGAAACTGTTCGACCGAAAGATCCTCACCCCTTCAGAGGCTGAATCCATAAACCAAAAAATTCTGGCACAGGTCGAGGAAGCGCACGCCTTCGCCCTCGCCAGCCCATATCCAGAACCCCAGGACGCTTTGGAAGACATTTATTCAAACTGAAAGAGTGAGGCAATCGATGCGAGAGATTACATACGAAAAGGCGGCCATGGAAGCCATTCAGGAGGAATTCCGCAGCAATCCCCGGACGGTGCATTTGTCGACCGACCTGGCGGCAGAGCTGCAGCAGGAATTCGGAGCAGACAGGATACGGGTTACGCCGATTGCGGAAAACAATTTTGTCGGGGCATCCATCGGTCTGGCCGGTTCCGGATTCCGGACCGTCTCCAACATCCGCATGGCAACGTTCGGGTTCGTGGCCCTGGACCAGATGATGAATCACGCGGCCAAAATCACCTATATGTTCGGCGGTCAGGCCAAATTTCCTATCCTGTACCGAATGACCGTGGGCGCCGGTTTCTCGGGCGCGGCGGAACATTCGATCAGCCCATATTCCATGTACATGAACGTGCCGGGCTTGAAGATCATCCTGCCGACTACGCCGTACGATGTGAAAGGCCTCCTCAAGACCGCCCTGAGAGACAACAACCCGGTGGTCTCATTCGAGAACTTTCTGCTTGGCGGGACTAAAGGCCAGGTGCCCGAGGAAGAATATTTCGTTCCGTTTGGAAAAGCATGCGTCCGGAAAGAGGGAAGCGATGTGACCGTTGTAGCGCTGGCCCGGATGATTTACGAGGCGCTGGAAGCGGCAGAGGATCTCACAAAGCAAGGCATTTCGCTGGAAGTGATCGATCCACGGACGCTGGTCCCCCTGGATAAAGAATCCATCATCGAATCGGTCCGGAAGACCGGCAGGCTGGTGGTCGTCGATGAAGCCTGCCAGACTTGCGGTGCTGCCGCCGAGATCATCGCGCTGGTGACATCGGATAAAGCGACGTTCGGCAGGCTGAAATCAGCTCCGGCCAGGGTTTGCGGCCTGGATATCCCGATCCCATTCAGCCCGCCCATGGAAAAGTTCGCCATTCCCGACAAGACGAAGATCATCAACGCCGTCAAATCTGTAATGCACTAAACGAAAAATGGGGACGCCACCCTATTTCGCCGGATTAATCGGCCATTGAAACAAGGGCGAGACAGACGAAATAGGGTGGCGTCCCCATTTTCAAAATCCGTGGAATCCGTGGCGTTTTTGTTTTTTATTTTTGGGGCGTATAGGCGACGCGGTCGCCGCGGAACACACCAAGCCAGATCGTGCCGTCGACTTCAAGCGCCACACTCACATTCTGCAGCGTCGAACTTCCATCATCCTTCATGATTTCCGTGAACATCAGGGTTTCGGGATCCAGTTTTCCCACGGTCCAACCCTTAAATGCCGGAATCCGGCCTGACAAACCGCCAGGGGTGTTTTGCCCCGCAACCAGAATCTTACCGTCCGGCGCCCAGCGGAAATTGTCCGGGCAGAATCCGACTTTTGCTACCTTCTTTTGAAGCGGCCCATTCCCATGAGAGAAGCGCACGACTTCCTGCGATCCCCAGGCTGCTACGTAGATCCACCTGCCGTCTTTTGAAACTTCGATTCCGTTCGCCCCCGCAAGATCGGTTCCTGGCAGCGGCTTGACACCGGTTTCGGGATGCCACTCCAGAACGCCTCCGGTTGTTCCCCCGGAAAAAATCGATCCAAAGCCTCCTGGCGCCTTCGGGTCGTAGTATTTGGTGGCCACAAAACCGCCTCCCGGCAGAAACGCCACTGAATTGATGTAATTATTTTCGCCCATGGGCACGCAGCCGATCCATTGAATCGAGGGTTTCCCGCCGGCGCTCTTTACTTTGAACACCTCAATCGCCTCCCGGCCGTGATTGACCGCAAGGACGGTCGAGCTCCGGCTGCCGTCGTCGCGAATGGCGATCCCATGAGCGCCGAACGTTTTTGCATCGGGCGCGCCGGGACATGCCGGGTAGGACTTGGCATCAAGATCATTCTGCGGATTCTGTCCGGGATAAAGAACCTCCCAAGTCTTTTTGCCGGCATCGATGAGGTGGAGTTTTCCAGGATTGCGCGGCTCCGACATGCCGCTGCCGATCATCCATTGGGTTGCAGGCACGCGTACCAAGTCTTCGACTGCGGCCGGTCCGCAAATGAAATCCAATCCGCCCGAGGGCGCGCACTCCTGCGCAACGGCAAAACAGACTCCGCATATCAAAATCGCAAGAATTACTGCGAACGATCGATCAACGACGTCTCTCATTTCGTCCCCCTTTTGTTCGGTTAGGCCGTATATTGCCACAGATTCCATGGATTTTGCCGAGTCAAATCCGTGGAATCTGTGGCGTTTTATGTTAAGCTTTGGCGTTCTAAGAAACTTTATGAAGCTGGAGGATAGGGAGTTGGAATTTCGCAAATCGACGATTCGAGAGTATTTTGAATCCATCGTCATCACCGCCATCATCGCGCTCTTTGCCACTACCTTTGTCGTTCAGGCATTCAAGATTCCGACCGGATCCATGGAATCCAATCTGCTGATCGGCGACCATCTTCTGGTCAACAAATTTGCGTATGGGCTGCATTCCGGGTTCTTGTCGAAGATTCTTCCCTATAAGAACCCTAAACGCGGAGATGTCATTGTATTCAAATACCCGAACAGCCCGGAGGTCGCTTACGTAAAAAGACTGATCGGCATGCCCGGGGATAAAGTTGAAATGATGGGCCGCACGGTCTATGTCAACGGCCAGGCGTTGAAGGAAAAGTATACGCAGTACGTCGATCCGGGAAGCATTTACGAGCATTATGGCCCATACCAGGTTCCGCCGAACCAATACTTTGCCATGGGCGACAACCGCGATAACAGCCAGGACAGCCGGTATTGGGGATTCGTCCCCCGCGACTATATTTTGGGAAAAGGCCTTGTCATCTATTGGTCTTTTGAAACGCCGAGAGATGAGTATCTTCAGACAGCCGTACCCGATCGGATCAAGCAATACGCAGATGTCTTCGTCAATTTCTTCGCCAAAACGAGGTGGAGCCGTACCTTTAAAATCATTCGATGATTCGAAAGTCCGCCATCTCATTGGCTCCTGCAAACTCTCTCTTTTGCTTGCGGGATGGATCTTGTTCTGCGGCCTGGCGAGTCCAGCGGGACCGGAGTCAACCGCCCCAGCCACATCCAAAGCTGCTGCGGACCGATGCGATTCAAAGCTGAAAGCGCTGGAAAATTACGCTGCCCGTCCCAAATCCGGCCGGGTGCAGACAACGCAGTTTTCGGAAGAAGAGGTGAATTCATACCTCGAGCTTGACCTGAGTTCCCAATATCACTCCTGTTTGAAGAGGCTGACATTAAAATTCGAAGAGGATAAACTTCAAGGAGCCGTGGCCGTTGATTTCGACCGTCTGGGGGGAACGTCGACCAGGTTCCTTCCGAAGCTGCTCGGCTCTGTGCTGTCCGGAGTGCATACCATAACGACGCAGGGGCGGCTTGTCAGCGGGAATGGAAAAGCCAGTTTCCGGCTAGAACAAGCCCGTTTCGACAACAGCACGCTTCCCAAAGCTCTAGTCGAGGAGATTATTTCCGCTGTGGGACGGAAACAAAACCCTCCTTTTGACCCGTTGCAGCCGTCGCAATTGTTTTACGGTATCCAAAGGATCGACGTGCATACAGGCTACATCCTGGTTTATCAGTAGAACCGTGACCGACCTGACTATAAAGTATTGTATAGTATCCCAACACCAATTCTGCCCGGAGGATGCAACCGGTGAACAATAAACAATACGAGGCCCGGCTGAAGCGTGCCAAATCCGATGAGGAGCGAATTTCGATTCTCGATGCGCATGCGGAAGAATTGTTCGACAAGGAGAAATATTCCGATGCCGTCAAGATCTACACGGAAGCTCTGAAAATTGCGAAAGAGTCCAATATCAAGGCTTATTTCACCGGCCGGATCGGAATATGCCACTTCAACACCGGAAATGATACGAAGGCTTTTGACTTCCTTCTAAAATCCGGGCGGCTGTTTGAACCGGACAAGCCTGAGTTCATGCGCGACATGTACGGGTTTGTTTTCTTTCATCTTGGTTCCCTTTACGAGTATTACGGCGAGGTTGCGAAATCGCTGGAAGCAAGAAGAGTGTGCGAGGAATACTTCGACAGCCAGGAAAAAGACACGCGCTGGATGCTGTACGCAGGCATCAGCCGCAATTATGAAGCGCTGGGCAAACATGAAGAGGCCATCCGGTACTCTCAAAAGGCCATTCAGGTACTCAGCGACAACGATCCGGGATTGAGCTATCTCTACGAAACGATGGCCAACAATTATATGGGGCTGAAGCAGTACCTTGAGGCCATCAAACACTTTTCCAGGGTGCTCGAGTTGGATCCGAAGTTTGAACGCCGGGAGGGAATTCAGCTGAAGATGGCCGAGTGTCACCTCCAGCTTTCAAATTACAAAATGGCGCTGGAAACTTACGAGAAGATGCTGGAGCTGAAGCGGATTACGGGCCAGAAAAGGGATCTGTTCTGGGTCTATCTCAAAATGGCTGAATGCCAGTTCCGTCTGGAAGCATTTGAAAGGTCTCTGATCATCGCATTGGAGACGCTGCGCCGCAACCCCGGAAGCAAACTCGAAAAGGTCGAAGCCCGGAGCTATTTAACGGACAATTATTATGAACTGGGTCGCTACAAGGAAGCTGTGGAAGAGGGCGAAAAGACACTTCTGATCGCAAAGAGGTTCCCGAATGACGACTTTTTCTATGTTCGGATGGCTTTGAGCTATCGCAAATTGGGCGACAAAAAATCCTTCATAAAATATCGCACGCTCGTCCGCAAGCTGTTTCGAGATGACAACTGGAACAAATATCTGGAGAAACTGGTGTAAGTCTTTGCCGGGAGCGCGTGCCCCGCGCGCTCCCGGGACCTCCGAAATCACATGAGAAAGGCCGCACGTCGAATAGTGGAAAAGCTTCGTCTGCGCGGATACGAAGCTTTTTTTGCCGGAGGGTGGGTGCGGGATTTCTTTCTGCACCGAAGGCCAAAAGATATCGACATAGCAACCAGTGCGCTTCCGGACGAGGTTATGCGGATTTTCCCAAACTCCAGATCCTTCGGCGCCCAGTTTGGAGTCATTCAGGTTTCGCTATACGGCCACACCTTCGAGGTTGCCACCTTCCGCAGCGACAACCCCTACCTGGATGGGCGGCATCCAAGTTCGGTCACTTTTTCCGGTCCTGAGCAGGACGCGCTCCGAAGAGATTTTACGATTAACGGTCTGTTTTACGATCCCATCGCCGATCGTTTGATCGACTATGTCCACGGTAGAAGCGATATACAGGGGAAACTGATCAGGACTATCGGAAACCCGGTTGAGCGTTTTACAGAAGACAAGCTCCGCATGATGCGCGCGATTCGGTTCGCCTGCAGCCTCGGTTTCGCGATCGGGCCTGAAACCTGGGAAGCGATCCGGAAGCTTGCACACGGGATCCTGCAGGTCAGCTGGGAAAGGATCCGCGACGAACTGTCCAAAATTTTTACGGGACCCGATCCTTCCACCGGTCTGGATCTGCTTCATCGCAGCGGGCTTCTGATGCGCGTTCTCCCGGAAGTTGAGGGAATGCCGGAGGATGTGTTCAACCATACCGGCGCCGCGATGGCACTGCTTCACAAACCTTCGGCGCCGCTGGCCTTTGGAACTCTTCTGCGCGATATCGGGAAAGTGCAAAAAGCAAACGAACCTGCGGAGGGGGGAGCAAAGCTTGCCGAGGAGATATGCCGCCGGTTGAGAATGTCGAACGAGGAAATCAGCCGGATCGTCGACCTTGTTTCGACCCATGGTGAATTTTCCCAAATCGGTGCGATGAGGGAAAGTGCCCGCAGAAAATTCCTGACCAGGCCCAATTTCGCCGATCACCTGGAACTGCATCGCGTAAACTGCCTCAGCCGCAAACGAAGTCTGGAGACATACGAATTTTGCTTACAAAAGCTTCAGGAGTACGACCGGGAACCTGCAGTCACGCCGCTGCTAAGCGGAGAAGATCTGATTGCCATGGGTTATACCCCCGGCCCGATCTTCAAAGAGATCCTTCAATCTGTCGAGGACCTGCAGCTTGAAGGCGCTCTTCGGACGCGCGAGGAAGCAATCGCCCATATCAAGTCGGGTTTCCCCCCGGCAGGCAAAACCAATCAGGGGGCTTGATTGAACCCATTCGCAATCGACCATGCACAGATTTCAGCAGCCGGTGTCCGGCGGGTACGCGGCGGCCATCTCTGGATTTATGCGGGAGACCTGCAGCGCGAACCTGCAGAGGGAAATCCGGCGATCGTGCGGGTGACGGATCCGGCCGGAAATTTTGTGGGATATGCTTTCTACAGCAGGAAATCGCAGATCCGGCTCCGTCTCTTCTCGCGCGACCCGGAACCGCCGTCGCCCGAATTCTTCCGGACCGGAATCCTCAATTCGATCGCTCGCAGGCGCGCCATTTTCGTGTCCGCCTGCCGGTTGGTCTTCGGAGAGGGAGACCTCCTCCCAGGCATCATTATCGATCGTTATGGCGAATGCCTGGTTTTGCAGACTCTTTCCAGCGGAGCGGACGCACTGAAACCGCTGCTGGTCGATATCCTGAGAGAAGCGCTTAGTCCGGCGGGCATTTTGGAACGGAACGACGTGAAGGCGAGGCGACTGGAGGGTCTCGAGGAAATCCGCGGAATCTTATGGGGCGCAGTTCCCGACGAAATAGAGATCACTGAAGAGGGAACCCGTTTCGCCGTCGATCTGCTTCGGGGACAAAAGACCGGTTTTTTCCTCGACCAGAGCCAGAACCGGATTGCGGCACGCAGGTACGCGTCGGGGGATGCGCTGGATTGTTTTACGAATACCGGCGGGTTCGCGCTTCAATTCGCGCGGAATTGCAGATCGGTGCTGGCCGTCGACATCTCGTCCGATTCCCTTTTGCTGGCGCGCCGAAACAGCGAGCTGAATGGATTCCATAACGTTGAGTTCGTGGAGGCAAATGTCTTCGATTACTTGCGAGAACTGGAAAGCGCAGGAAGGCTTTTCGACACGATATGCCTGGATCCTCCGGCGTTCGCAAAAAATCGAAAAGCGCTTCCCGGCGCCCGGAGCGGCTATAAAGAAATAAATCTGCGTGCCCTGAAGCTCCTAAAGCCGGAGGGAATCCTGATTACATCAAGCTGTTCCTACCACATGCTGGAAGCGGATTTTTTTGAATTGCTGTGCGAAGCAGCCCGGGACTGCCGCCGGTACATTCAGGTGATTGAGAGACGCGGCCAGGCAAGCGATCATCCGGTTCTGGCAGGCATGCCGGAAACACACTATCTGAAATGCTTCTTCCTGAGAGTTCTGTAGAAGATTTGAGTCTTTGAGACTTCGAGGCGAACCTCGAAGTCTCAAAGACTCGGAGCAAAACTTATTTGGCCGGGGAGTTCTTTGCAATGTCTTCCGGAGTCGCATCCTTCGCGCAGCGGAAGCCTACATCGCCGAGAAAAGCCGGAGGATATGCATCTCTATCCCACAAATGCGCCATTTTCCCCCGGTGGTTAGGTGAAAGGCCGCGGACAACACGACGTTGTTTTCCGGCATACGGATCCTTTTTGGGGTTTCCAGGATAGGGAGCGTACCAGGAAGATGTCCATTCCCGGACATTCCCAAGCATGTCGTGCACACCATACTGGCTGACGTCTTCGTATTTCCCGATCGGCATAGGCTTCAGGTTGCCCGATTCCGCGGTATTGCTGCGGCCTTCCACCCAATCGTTCCCCCAGGGATATGCTTTCCCGTCCGGTCCGCGGGCAGCCTTCTCCCACTCTTCTTCGGTGGAAAGCCTTTTCCCGGCAGCCTTGCAGTACTCCTGGGCATCATTCCAGGTAATGTAAATGACCGGAACAAGCCCGTTGTCCGGCGTCGCGAAAAGTCTCCAGTTCTTTCCTTCCTTGGCCCCTTCACCTTCGTATTTATTGTTTATCGCGAAGTCCAGGAACTCCAGGTTGGTGACTTCGTATTTGTCGATCCAGAAGGCCGGCAGATTGACCTTGTGCTCCGGATAGCCAATTGACGTCTTGTCTTTATCCGCGCCTATGATCGCCTCTCCTGCCGGGATAAAGACCATTTCTCCCGGAGTTATCACAGGCTTCGCCGGGGCAACTTCCCCTTCTTCTTTCTTTTTTCCACAGCCGCTGAATCCGAAGATCACGGCCAGAACAATGATGACCCTCCATGCTTTTTTCGGTAACATATTTCTCCTTTAAGAGCGAGCAGGAATTCAATTTGAACCTGCTTTTATACACCACCTTTTGCCTCACATTCCACTGATTTCACAGATTTAAGTCTGTGAAATCCGTGGAATCTGCGGTCTTTTTTCAGTAGTATCGTTCCTGCACAGGCATAAATACAACTTTAGCCCTCGAAACCCTGCCGAGGTTCGGGATGGATGCAAAGCTACGCTCGGATCTGGAGATTCGCCCGGAACAGAATTCTGGAGTCATTGTAAAGGATCCGATCACCCGCCGGTTCTACCGCTTTACGCCGGTGCAGGCGTCCGTGATCGAGCTTCTGGACGGACATAATGAGCCAGCGGCGATAGCCGCCGAGGCATCCCGGAAGCACGAAACCACAGTCACAGAAGAGCAGGTGAAGGAATTTGCCGGGAAACTGCGCGCGCTTTGGCTGCTGGATCATCCCTACTGCTGGGCGAAGCTGGGCGCCATGGCGAAAAACAGGCGGACGGCTATCCGGAGCCTGCTGTCCATCAAGATCCATGCCTTCAACCCGGACCGGATCATCACAAAGCTCGAACGAAAATTGCGTTTTTGTTTCGATTCGTCCTTTTCGGCCATCGTGTGGAGCGCGGCAATCGTTGCGACGATTATCTCTATCCTGAACGCCGAGTCGCTGTTCATGTCGATGGGAACGCTCTTTTCTCTCTATTCCATTCCTTTGATTGTGATCGTGATCTTTGCCTTGATGACAATCCATGAATTTGCCCACGGCCTTGCGCTAAAACACTACGGCGGCAAAGTCGAGGAAATGGGATTCCTCGTTCTCTACTTCATTCCAGCCTTCTATTGCAACGTCAGCGATGCATGGATGCTGAAAAAAAGCGAGCGGATCCGCGTAACGCTGGCGGGAGCGTATGTTCAGGTTTTTCTCTGGGCGCTGGCGACCATGGCATGGAGGTTTCTGGCAACCGACACGCTTGCCAGCCGGATCTGCTTGATCACCATCGCATTCACCGCAATCCAGACCATTTTCAATTTCAATCCTTTGATACGCCTGGACGGCTACTATCTGCTAAGCGATCTTCTGGAGGTTCCGAATTTGCGACCAAAAGCAATTACCTATGTGAGAGACCGGGTTATTTCCCTGCTTACCGGGATTTCCTCTGGGGGAGACAAAGGATTAAGTCGCAGAGAAAAGCGTTTATTCCTCTATTACGGGACCGCATCTTCTTTTTTTACCGTTCTGATTGTGTGGGTTATGTTTCAGCGCCTCGGCGGGTGGCTTGTCCGGGAGTTTCAGACTTGGGGAGTTGTGCTGATTTCCGTGCTTTTTTTCATGGCCGTGCCGGCCGCCAACAAAGAGAACGCAATAGCGTTGGGAAAGATGACACGGACGGTTGTGTCTCGCTTTCGAAAAAATCCTGTGGCCCTGACAATCTTGATCCTGGTCCTGATCGCAGGATTTCTGCCGTGGCAGCTGAAGATCTCCGGTGATTTCACCATGCTGGCATCGAACAGGGCGTCGGTGACTCCGGAGGTTTCAGGGAATCTGAAGAAGATCTACGTCGAGCAGGGGACTCAGGTGCATACCGGGGACGTGCTGGCGGAAATTGAGAATCTCGAGATTTCGAACAACTACGAGGATGTCAAAGGGGAGTTGGAGACGCAAAAAGCTTCGCTGGACCTGCTGAAAGCGGGGACGCGCCCGGAGGAGATCGAACGGGCGAAAAAAGTCATTGAAACCAAGAATGCCGAACTCTACAACCTTGCCCGGATCGATGAGGAGCGCGCGGTGCTTCGTGAAACCATCGCGAAAAAAGAGGCCGAGCTGGCAAATGCCCGGTCAACCAATGAAAGGACGCAGAGTCTGTTCAAATCGGGGCTGATCGCGCGTACCGACGTCGAGCGGGACCAGACGGCCTATGAGGTTCAGCAAAAGGAACTTTCGGAGGCTAAGGGGCAGCTGAACATCCTGGAAGAGCAGACGGACCGCAACCGGGACATCAAACGCAAAGAGCTGGCGCAGGCCCAGAGCGAGCTGGACATCCTGCTGGCAGGCACCAGGAAGGAATCGATTCGCGCGACGGAATCGCAGGTGAAGAAGCTCGAGGAAAAGTTGCGGATTCTGACGCAGCAGACGGAGCTTCTGAAAATTAGAAGTCCCATAGACGGGACAGTAGCAACTTCCTATCTGCATAACCGCATCGGAGACTTCCTGGACAAGGGGAACATCTTTTGCGAAATCGTCAGCAACGGCAAGATGGTGATCGAAATGCCGGTCCCGGAGAATGAAATCGGCGATGTAAAGTTGGGGTATCCCATCACGATGAAGGTGCGCGGCTATCCGAAGCGGTGGTATGAGGCGCGTGTCCGGAGCATTGCTCCGGTAGCCGACATGAACGGATCGGAACGGATCGTGACGGTTCAGGGAGACTTGCCGGATCCGGACGGGAGCCTGAAGGCCGGAATGACAGGCGCAGGCAAGATTCTATGTGGGAAACGGATGATTTTTGAGATCGCGTCCCGTCGTGCGATCCGATGGATTCGGACTGAATTCTGGGAGTATCTGCCGTAATTCTGCCGCTTTCCCTTCATTTTGAAACCGGTTTTTTAAAAAATGGTAGTTTCCCGTCGGCAAACTCAAAAAAAACTTTAAAGAAATTAGAATTTTGTTGACAGCCGGAATTAACCTTGTTAATTTCACAGTATTCACAGATTTTGTCGTTAGGGAAAAAGCCACTGAGGGGACGGTTGGGCAACTGTTTTGACCTTCGGCAGCCGAACCTAAAGTGTCAGCATTCTCGAATAGCTCTTCTCACCGGGGATGGAAAAGTTCGGGCTGTTGGCAAAGGCCGAAGCGGTTCGAACATCTCTCCTAAACAGAGCAAGAGTCAGGTAGTGGTTTGCTGAAATGCGCTCGTTGCATTTCAGGAATCGCATATGTAGGGGCAAGTTGTGTCTAGGCGGGGATTAAATTGCTTTCCTGCAAGGAGTAAATCGATTGAACAAGGAGGTATTTATGGCCAACGGAATTCTTTGGTTGTAGGGGGTTGTCCGTTGAAAGCAGTTCAACATTTCCCAAAACAATTAAACTGACTGGAGATCCAAAATGCAGACCGAAATCGAAATTCTCGAATCCCGTGAAACACCGGTAATTCTTTGGTACTAAGTTTTTTGGGTTACGTCAGCGTGTGAAGAGTTTGAGATCCAAGAAAACGAACTATCAATGGAGATCCAAAATGCAGACCGAAATCGAAGTTCTCGAGTCCCGCGAAACCCCGGTAATTCTTTGGTACTAAGTTTTTTTGTTTCGTCAGCGTGTGAAGAGTTTGAGATCCATGAAA
>JBEKKY010000021.1:0-17759 GCA_050010475.1 Acidobacteriota bacterium
CCTGGAGCTGAAGAAGGTTCCAAGGGTTGGGCTGTTCGCCCATTAAAGCGGTACGTGAGCTGGGTTTAGAACGTCGCGAGACAGTTCGGTCCCTAT
This sequence comes from Acidobacteriota bacterium, assembly GCA_050010475.1. GTDB lineage: Bacteria > Acidobacteriota > UBA6911 > UBA6911 > UBA6911 > UBA6911. Next base: position 97 of record JBEKKY010000021.1, read on the forward strand.
CTGTGGTGGGCGCAGGATATTTGAGAGGATCTATCCTTAGTACGAGAGGACCGGGATGGACGAACCTCTAGTGCACCAGTTGTCGTGCCAACGGCATAGCTGGATAGCTAAGTTCGGTCGGGATAAACGCTGAAAGCATATAAGCGTGAAACCCACCTCAAGATTAGATATCCCCACCCGTAAGGGTGCTAAAGACCCCTGGAAGACCACCAGGTGATAGGCTGGGTGTGGAAGCGTAGTAATACGTGAAGCTTACCAGTACTAATCGGTCGTGAGGCTTGACCATAAAATTTGCCCTGCTTGAAATCCATCGTTATCTGATTGGCTGTCAGCTATCAGCCGTCAGCTTTCAGCAAAAAACGATCTGCTGAAAGCTGATCGCTGAGAGCTGATAGCTCTTATGAGTTTCCGGTGACTCTAGCGGAGGGGTCACACCCGTTCCCATCCCGAACACGGAAGTTAAGCCCTCCAGCGCCGATGGTACTGCATTGGCAACGATGTGGGAGAGTAGGTCGTCGCCGGATTAAATTTAAAAAAAGCCTCAGGAATGTCCTGGGGCTTTTTTATTGGATCGGAGTCGGGGTCGGTATCGGGGTCGAACTCACGTTTTTTCGACCCCGATACCGATCTGATTCTGCAAGAACAAAGATCCTTCCCTCTTTAAAGATTCGGAAAAAAGGTCCAACATTGAATTAATAACCCGATTTGCGGAGGCTTGCCCATGAGTATTCCGCCCTTTCTGCAGCGGATCTCGGATACCGTCTGGGAAATTCCAACTTCATACAAGCACGGGATGCGTGTGCCGGCACGAATATTTGCGACGGCAAAACTTCTCCAGGAAATGGATGCCGGAGTCTTTGACCAGGTGACGAACGTTGCCATGCTTCCCGGCATCATCCACTACGCTTACTGCATGCCTGACGGCCACTGGGGGTACGGCTTCCCAATCGGCGGAGTGGCTGTCATGGATCCAGATCATGGTGTGATATCGCCAGGCGGAATCGGGTTCGATATAAACTGCGGAATGCGCCTGATTCTCACCAATCTGACCTATGAGGAAGTAAAACCCCGAGTGCGGGAACTCGTCGACAGGCTTTTCGCCCGGGTGCCTGCAGGGGTCGGCACCTCCGGATTTATCAACATCAAGCAGGACGAGTTTCGCCGAATGGTGGAAAAGGGAGCACGGTGGTGCGTGAAAAACCATTTTGGAACTGAGGAGGATTTAAAGAACACCGAGGAGGAAGGATGTACTCCCGGGGCGGATGCCTCCAAAGTGAGCCAGAAGGCGGTTGATCGCGGGTATCGACAGATAGGAACACTGGGATCCGGAAACCATTACCTTGAAATCCAGATTGCCAAACCCGAAAACGTTTTCAACCGGGAGCTGGCAGAGGCATTTGGCATAACTATCCCAAACCAGGTGCTCTTGATGTTTCACTGCGGGAGCCGTGGCTTTGGGCATCAAATTGCCACCGATTACCTTCAGATATTTCTCAAGGCAATGACATCCAAGTATGGCATAACGGTCCCAGACCGCGAACTAGCCTGTGCCCCGTTTCGTTCTCCGGAAGGACAGGACTATTTCGCCGCGATGAAGTGCGCCATCAACATGTCCTTTGCCAACCGCCAGGTGATCCTGCATCGGATTCGAGAGGTTTTTGCCGATGTCTTCCATCGAGACCCACAGGATATGGGCATGCGTCAGGTGTATGACGTGGCACATAACACCGCCAAACTCGAAAGGCACCGGATCGACGGGGAGTGGAAAAATGTGCTGGTTCACCGTAAGGGAGCGACTAGAGCCTTCGGACCGGGAATGGAAGGGATTCCGGAAGCATATATGAAGGCTGGTCAACCCGTGATCATTGGCGGAAGCATGGAAAGCGGGTCTTATCTGCTGGCCGGCGTGGAAACAGGCCATTCGGCGTTTTTTTCCACGGCCCATGGGAGCGGCAGAACGATGAGCCGGGCTCAGGCAAAGAAAAAGTTCCGCGGACGGGAACTCCAGCAGCAAATGGAAGCCCGCGGCAATTATGTTCGTACCGCCTCTTATTCCGGCTTGGCAGAGGAAGCCGGTGCCGCTTACAAAAATATTGATGATGTCGTGGATGCTGCCGAACGGGCAGGACTCAGTAAAAGAGTCGTACGTCTGGTCCCGATCGGGAACGTGAAAGGATAAAAAGGATTCGAGATTCCGGATTTGCGCCCGAATTTCGAATCTCGAATTTATATGCCTTATCGATATCTGGAAGATGTGGCAATTGCCGATGCGGCGTTCGAGGCCTGGGGCGGCAGCCTGGAAGAGATGCTGATGTCGGCTTCGGATGCGACCATGAACATCATGGTCAGCGATCTCTCCAGCGTCAGACCAATGCAATATCGGCATCTCCGAATCAAAGAGAATCATATCGACATGCTGCTTTTCCAGCTGCTGCAGGAGTTGATTTACTACAAGGATGCCGAACAGCTCCTTCTGCTTATCCGCAGCATTCGCGTCGAACAACACGATACGGACTGGTCTGCATTTGTCGAGGTCGCCGGTGAAACCATTGATCCGGAACGGCATGATCTCGTTGTCGATATCAAAGCTGTCACGCTTCATAATTTCAGTGCGGTTCAGACTGCCCAAGGGTGGAAAGCCACCGTGATAGTAGATGTCTAGCATGAACTTACGGATATTCTCGGAATCGGTATCGTAATCGCAATCGAAAAAGCCGATAGCGATCGCGATACCGATACCGATTCCGAGAAAAGCAAGGTGTAGAGCAAGCGGGCTAAGACTGCCTTTCAATCGTCAATCGTCAATCGTCAATTGATTCAGGGCTCCCTGCCTTGCAATAATCGCGCGGCTCGATTACATTTGGCGAGTGCGTCGAGAGTTGGGGGGGGACGGCATACAGATTAAATCGCAATCCGGAATCCGGAGTCAGCAAAAGGGCTGGCGCCTAATGCTTGCGCCAAAAACTGATTTTCCGGAAAGACTCAAGGGTAGAGGTAAAACATCATGACCGAAACTGCGACAGAGGAAGAAGTCGAAAAAGCCGCATCAGAAGTTGAGGGAGCTCCACTTGTCCTTGCATCGGAAGTGCTTCCAACCCATCTTCCGATTTTGCCAATTCGCCCCCGGCCATTGTTTCCCGGGCTCCCGATCCCTTTGGAGGTCGGTGCGGAGCAGGGGCCGATCATCCAGCATGCCCTCGAGTACTCGTCAAAAACACTTGGGGTTGTACTTGTTAAGGATCCGAACGGCAGCGAAAGCCCGGAAAACCTGCACCGGATCGGTGTAGCAGCCAAGGTTCTCAGGGCATTTCAGGGTGAAGGGGATACCACGACCATTCTGATTAACTGCGTCGAGCGGTTCACTATAGAGGAAATATCAAAAGCGGAATTCGGAATGGTCGCCAGGGTCAAGTACCAGATTCCCGTTGAACTCCCGGTTACGGAAGAGCTCAAGGCTTATGCCATGGCTGTCGTAACCACCCTTCGAGACCTCGTGAAATTCAATCCGTTGCAGTCCGAAGCCATCAAAATGTTCCTCAGCCGCTCCACCTTCGACGATCCGGGGAAACTCGCCGATTTCTCAGCCAACTTAACAACGGCGAGCGGCGCCGAACTGCAGGAAGTGCTTGAGACCTTTGATGTGCGCAATCGCATCGATCGCGTCCTGGTGCTGCTTAAAAGGGAAGTCGAAATATCCAAGCTCCACGTGGAAATCAACAAGCAGATCCAGGAAAAAATCTCGGGCCAGCAGCGGGAGTTTTTTCTGAAGGAACAACTGAAAGCCATCAAGAAAGAGCTGGGACTTGAAAAGGAAGGAAAGACGGCCGAAATTGAGAAATTTCAAGAGAGACTAAAGGACCTGACCCTGAATGCGGAAGCTAAAAAAGCTGTTGAAGATGAAATGGACAAGCTGCAGCTCTTGGAACCGCACTCTCCGGAATATACGGTTTCGCGCAATTATCTCGACTGGCTGACCGTCCTCCCATGGGGAAAATTCAGCCAGGACTCTTATGATGTGGAAAAGGCGAGAGGGATTCTGGATAGGGATCACTACGGGCTTGCAGATGTTAAAGACCGTATCCTGGAGTTCATTGCCGTCGGAAAATTGAAAGGAGACATCTCCGGGTCCATTCTTTGTCTTGTCGGACCACCGGGAGTGGGGAAGACGTCGGTGGGAAAGAGCATTGCCGATGCCCTCGGCCGGAGCTTTTTCCGGTTTTCGCTGGGCGGAATGAAGGATGAAGCGGAGATCAAAGGGCACCGGCGCACCTATATCGGCGCGATGCCGGGCAAGTTTCTTCAGGCCATGAAGAGTGTGGGTAAGTCAAATCCGCTGATCATGCTCGACGAAATCGACAAGATCGGCGCATCTTTCCAGGGAGATCCCGCTTCGGCGCTCCTTGAAGTCCTGGATCCGGAACAAAACAACAGCTTCAGAGATCATTATCTTGATGTCCCGTTTGACCTGTCTCATGTGCTCTTTGTCGCGACAGGCAACCAGCTCGATACAATTCCCAGAGCTCTTTTGGACCGCATGGAAGTGATCCGGCTCTCCGGCTACATCTCCGAAGAAAAACTGGAAATTGCGCGTCGCTATCTTATCCCCAAGACAATAAAAAGCCATGGATTGAAAAATGGGCAATTTGCAATCCGCCGTGACGCTCTCAAATTGATCATCGAGAACTACGCGCGGGAATCGGGAGTGCGGAATCTCGAGAACCTGATAAAGAAAATTGCCCGGAAGGGTGTGATGCAGATCGTCGGCGGGGCGACAAACAAAATTGTGATTCAAAAGGAAGATGTGGAGTCATATCTCGGGAAAGCCATCTTTAACGCGGACGAGATGTTTGAAAATATTCCCGGCGTTGTCACTGGTCTTGCCTGGACCAGCATGGGCGGCACGACTCTCCAGATTGAAGCCACGGCGGTGCAAAGCAAAAGCAAAGGATTCAAGCAGACCGGGCAACTCGGAGCTGTGATGGTTGAGAGCGCGGACATTGCCTACTCATACGTCATGGCCCACCTCGAGCACTATGGGGCCAGGCCCGATTTCTTCGACGAGCGTTTTGTTCACATCCACGTGCCGGCAGGAGCTACGCCAAAAGACGGACCCTCCGCGGGTGTGACGATGGCAACCGCTCTGTTATCCATGATTCTGAAAAAGCCGGTGCAAAAGCACCTCGCAATGACGGGGGAATTGACCCTGACCGGACAGGTCCTTCCCATCGGAGGTGTTAAGGAAAAGATCATCGCTGCCCGCCGGGTGGGCTGCAAGTATCTTGTCTTTCCGGAAGCAAACCGGAAGGACTTCGATGAGCTGCCTGAATATCTGAAAAAAGGTCTGACGGTCCACTTTGCCGCACGCTACGAGGATGTATGCAGATACGCGTTCGGGATGCATCCTGAAACGTCAGGATCGAAGGCCAAGGCTAAAGTCCGATGACGACCCTTGTGGTGGGAGGACATTCCCGGAAGGTGGGGAAGACATCGATCACCGCAGGCTTGATCAAAGCATTTCCCGAGTATTCCTGGACGGCCGCAAAAATCTCTTCGCATTGGCATATGGATTCTCCGACAGGAGAGATCTGTGTCATCCATGAGGAGCGCAATCGCGAAGGGGAATCGGATTCCTCCCGCTATCTTGCTGCGGGCGCTGCGCGTTCATTTTGGATTCGCGTAAAGGAGGAACGCACCGAAGATGCTGTCCAGCAATTCCTGCCGATTCTGAAATCCAGTCCTTTCTTGATCATCGAAAGCAACTGCGTCCTACAATATATCCAACCGGACCTCTTCATCGTGGTCCTTCGAAACGACGTTGAGGATTTCAAAAACAGTGCGCGCGAGACGCTCGGCAGGGCGAATGCCGTCGTCCTGGTGAATCGCCATTCCTCGCCGCCGACCTGGAAGAGTTTTGTGGAGGAAAAGACGTCTGGAATTCTGCTGTTTACAACCCCGGATCCGGCCCTCCTGCCGCCGGGCCTAATAGATCTGGTCAGATCCAAAATTCGAGATTAAGTTCTTAAATCTCGAATCTCGAATTTCGAATTATGCGGCGCGGACATGAGTTTTGACGAATTCGACAATTTCCTGAAGTGAACTGCCCGGAGGGAATATTCCAGAGATCCCCAGCTCTTTGAGTTTGGAGGTGTCGCGATCCGGGATAATGCCTCCGGCAAACAGGAGCACGTCATCCATTTTCTTTTCCTGAAGCAGGCCGATGATTCTAGGGAATAGATGCATGTGGGCTCCCGACAGTATTGAAAGGCCGATGGCGTCCACATCCTCCTGCAGTGCTGCGTTCACGATTTGCTCGGGTGTCTGCCGCAATCCGGTGTAGATGACCTCCATTCCCGCATCTCGAAGCGCCCGGGCAACAACTTTGGCTCCTCGATCGTGACCATCCAGGCCCGGTTTTGCCACCAAAATTCGGATCTTCCTCTCATTCATGGGACTTCCTCAAAACCTAGCAGCGGACTCGAGTCGGCGACCTGTCCGCAATTAGTCGTTCAATAGATAGCCGGTTCCTGATACTCGCCAAACACGGAACGAAGAGTATCACACATTTCGCCAAGAGTGGCATAAGAGCGGACGCATTCCAAAACAAACGGCATCAGATTCGCCGAGTCCTGGGCAGCCCTCTTCAGTGCGGACAGATGATCCCGGACGCGGGCTCCATCCCGCGTAGAACGCAGATGTTCTAATTTGGCGCATTGACGTTCCGCAACGCGTTCATCAATCTTCAGGATTTCGACCGGTTTTTCGTCTTCGGCTTCGAACTCATTGACTCCGACGATGGATTTCTCCTTGCGTTCCAGAGCCCTCGAAAACTGATAGGAAGCCTCCTGGATCTCGCGTTGCGGGAAACCGAGTTCGATCGCTTCGATCATTCCTCCCATTGCATCGATGCGGTTGAAGTAATCGACGCATGCGTTCTCCATTTCGTTCGTGAGAGTTTCAACGAAGTAGGAACCGCCCAGCGGATCGACAGTATTCGGAACCCCGCTCTCGTGTGCGATGATTTGCTGGGTGCGGAGCGCAAGCCTCACGGCATCCTGAGTGGGCAGTCCTAAAGTCTCGTCCAGGGAATTGGTGTGCAGAGATTGTGTCCCCGCCAACACTGCAGCCAAGGCCTGCAGCGCTACTCGAACCACATTGTTATACGGCTGCCGGGCGGTCAGCGAGACGCCGGCCGTTTGCGAATGAATCCGGCAAAGGAGGGAACGGGGGTTTATTGCACGAAACCGGTCCCGCATCACACGCGCCCATATCCTGCGGGCGGCGCGGAGTTTTGCGATCTCCTCGAAGAAATCATTGTGAATATCGAAAAAAAAGCTCAGGCGAGGCGCGAAATCGTCGACCTGCAGCCCGGCTCGAAGGCAGTATTCCACATATTCAATGCCGTCGCGCAATGTGAAGGCAAGCTCCTGCACGGCGGTCGATCCCGCTTCCCGAATGTGATAACCGCTGACCGAGATTGTGTTCCATCGCGGCACGTGCCGGGTAGCGAAAGAAATGATATCGGTCACGATCCGCATTGCCTGCCTGGGAGGATAGATGTAGGTCTTCTGCGCGATGTATTCCTTCAAAATGTCGTTCTGGATCGTTCCGGAGAGATCCTTCCACGCTGCGCCCTGCTTCTCCGCCGTCACGAGGTACATGCCCCAGATCATCGATGCCGGCGCATTCGTCGTCATGGAAGTCGTCACCTGGTCCAATCGGATGCCGTCAAAGAGAGCCTCCATGTCGGCAAGCGAATCGATGGCAACTCCGCAACGTCCTACTTCGCCTTGCGACAGCGGATTGTCCGAGTCGTAGCCGAACAGCGTGGGGTAATCGAATGCTACCGACAGGCCGGTCTGGCCTTCTTTCAAAAGGTATTTAAAACGTTGATTGGTGTCTTCCGCAGTGCCGAAACCGGCGAACTGGCGCATAGTCCAAAGCCGGCCCCGGTACATGTCCTGGTAGACTCCGCGAGTGAAAGGAAATTCCCCGGGCCGGCCCAAATCCCGCTCAGAATCAAGGCCGCTCAAGTCTTCCCGTGTGTATAGCTCTTTGATCGGGTGCCCGGAAATTGTGGTGAATTGGTTTTCGCTGGTCGGTTTCATAAATTCTGAATTGGGTATCCTTTATCTTTTCGTAATTCTCCCAGCCCCGAATCCCGTTTTCAAGAGCGCATCCACAGAGTTGCGAGCGGTTGCTGAAGGCTCTTCGGGGAAACCCAGTCTTTTCAATTCAAATTTTGGAACGGGCTCGTCTTCGGCCCGTATTGTCTGAGTGAAAAATATTGGAGGGTTCCATGAGTTCCTTTAAAAGATTCGGCTTCGCTGTGGTTGCCTTTCTCCTTGTATGCGGCGTGGCGCTGCCGATCTCCTACGCGCAGCAGTCCAGGTCCTTGCCATTGGTTATGCAGGTCAATTCATCCGGATCGTATCTCGGGATCCAAATGGATGATGTCACTGCAGCAAACATGTCCAAATACAAACTGAGCAGCGAAAAAGGGGTGATTGTCCGCTCAGTGCAAAAAAGAAGTCCCGCAGAAGATGCCAAACTCCAGGAAGATGATGTGATTCTGGAGTACGGAGGATACCAGGTCTGGTCGGCGTCCCAGTTTGCCCGGTTGGTGGAAGAAACCCCGGTGGGGCGCAAAGTAGATCTGGTTGTCAGCCGCGACGGCAAGCGCATAACTTTGGCAGCTCAGATCGGTACTCACGAATCGAGACGATCCGAAAACCCAATGGAGATACTGCCGGACGATCGTTCCGGACAGTTTTTCCGCAATTTCCCTTTCCGCTTGAATCCCAGGGATCAAGACCTGAAGGAGCCGGCGCAGAAGCCGCGCCTGGGCGTGCAGCTCCTCCCTTTGACAGATCAGCTTGCAGAACATTTTGGTGTGCCCGGGAAAAAGGGCGCTCTGATTTCCTCAGTGGAGGAAGGGTCCCCTGCTCAGGGCAAGCTTCTGTCGGGGGACGTAATCACGCGAGCAGGCTCCAAAGAAATCAGGGATCCCGAGGATTTAATCCGGATCGTAAACGAAAAATCCGAGGGATCACTTACGCTGAAAGTTATACGCGATAAGAAGGATATCACCGTTGTCATCAACCTGCCCGCTCTTCCGGCCGAAGAGGGCAAAGGAATAAAACTGTAAAGCCGTTTCCCGTTTTCCATTCCGCGTTCCCCGTTTTTAATAAAAGAAGAACGGGGAACGGGGAACCTTTTTTTATTGACTTTCACCTTTTCGCCACCTAGTATTTCGCAAGTGGAGAAAAGGTGAAATATGAAACTTACAAAAAGGCAAAAGGAGATTCTCGATTTTCTCTCCGAGTTCATCGAACACAACGGCTATTCACCGAGCATGGAAGAGATCGCAGAACACTTTCATTTTGCATCTCTAAATGCCGTCTTCAAACATCTTGAAGCTCTGGAAAGCCGCGGGCATCTTCACAGAGACTCCAATCGCGCACGCTCTATCCAGCTTTCTCCTTCGAGTTCAACAGGCGTAAGAAATCTGCCCCTCTTCGGCTATATCGCCGCCGGTCGACCCATCGAGGCGGTTTCAAATACGGAGACACTGCAGATACCGGAGCATTTTCTGCCGCGGAAAGGCAATTACTATATCCTCCGCGTGAAGGGAGAATCGATGATCGATGAGCACATTCGGGATGGTGATTTCGTCGTCGTCGAATCCCGCGAGGTTGCAGACCCAGGCGATACGGTCGTCGCCCTGGTTGATAATGAAAGCGTCACACTTAAAAGGTTTTTTCCCGAAGGCGGCCAAGTCCGCCTTCAGCCCGCGAACGAGGCGCTGGCGCCAATAATTTTGGATGGGAATCGAGTGAAAATCCAAGGCGTAGTTGTGAGCGTAATGCGTAAATATCAATAGGAGCGAGCCATGAAGAAAGTTTATTACGTCATGATAAAGGGAAGAATGTTAGAAAGTCGCGATCTGAAGGAGTTGCTGGCCCGTGCCGTTTCCGAAAAGCGGAATTCGGACCGAAAATTTCGCCTCCAAACAGCATCCCGCGGACTGACGCCTGTTGAAAACGGAACTACGGTTTATACCTGTTCAGCTGCGATGCTGTGAAGAATCACCGAGGCTGTGATGCTACTCGGAAAATGCGCAAATTTGCCGATTCGCTGGTGCATCCCCAAAATATTGCTAGTCTAAACGATCTCTGAAGCCGATAAGATATGGTGCCTTTTTTGTTGCACAACATTTATGCAAACAGGTAAGAAGTAATTTTTCTTCAGTAAGTTACACCTGTTAAAAACTCGTCTTTTCAACACTTTTCCACAAATTCTGTGAAAAACTCGCAAAGCAACATTACCGCCACGGATTATCAATACTGCTCTCTTTAAGCGGTGCTATAATGCGCTCCTTGATCGAGGCCGGGTTTCCTGAAGTTCTAACCCGCATTTTCACAGGGATTCGTGGTGAGGCGGTGCAAACAGGCATAGATCCAAGGTGCGCGACCGAGGGCCCGTAGGCGTGTTCGACCGTACGTCGAGGAGCCCGGAGAAGCGCAACGCAGTAGAAATGCCCGTATCCGCTGCTGCAGCAGAGAGCCTGTAAGAAATGCGGACTTAGCTAATCCAGGTGGGAAAACAATGTCGAAGCTCTTCAAAAAGGATGAGAAGTTTTTCAAAATTTTCGGACAAATGACGGTCTACATCCTGGAAGCTGCCGAGCTTCTGGGGAATATGTTCCGGAATCCAACGGCAGATTTAGCCCCCTTCGCATCCAAGATCAAGGACCTTGAACATAAAGGGGATGAATTGACCCACCGGGTCATCGATGAATTAAACAAGACATTCATTACGCCAATCGATCGCGAAGATATTCACGATTTGAGTGCTGCCTTGGATGATGTTCTCGACCTGATTGACAGCACAGCTACCCGAATTGTTTTGTTCCGAATTGCCGAGCCTATTAAAGGGGTGCCTGAAATGTGTGCGGTCCTCCTAAGCCAGGCCATGGAAATGGGCGCGGCGGTATCGAACCTGCAGGATAATGATCACGTCGTGGAGCGTTGCATTGAAATAAACAGGCTGGAAAATGATGCGGACCGGCTTTTCCAATCAGCTATCGCTTCGCTATTCGATGAGGTAAAAGATCCTATAGATGTGATCAAGCGGAAGGAAATCATTGAAACGCTCGAGGCTGCAACGGACAAGGCTGAGGATGTAGCCAACGTTCTGGAATCGATCATTGTAAAGAATAGCTAATAACGTTTACGCGTTCACGTGTTTACGCGTTAACGCGTTGAGATCGGAATTCTTCCTTTTTCCTGCTTTAAGCTTTCCCACTCATTAACGCGTGAACGCATAAACCCGTAAACGGGTCAATGCGTTAACGCGTTGGCCAGGTTCTCGCCCACTCCGATTAAAACATCTGAATTCTCGATCCCTCGCAGAAACTGCCCATCAATAGCTTGGGCTCCTGCAAGCGCTCCAACGAAGCTCCCCGTCAATGCGCCGATTGAATCTGCGGCATCTCCGGCATTCACTGCCGGAAAGACGGCGCCTGAAAAATTTCTGGGATGTTTCAAGAAGCAATAGATGGCAGCCGGCACCGTTTCGATGGCGTCGGAACTGGTTCCAATCTCAAACAGGGCTTCCTCCGGCGGCAGATGGGTGATCTGCGTCGACCAGCGCAGTACAGCGGCCATATCTTTGTCCAGATGTGCAATGTAATCTGCCGTCTCCAAGACTTGATCTCCCGGCCAGGATCGCTCATCCGATTGAAGAAGCCGGGCTGTTAAATAGGCGACACTGACGGCCGCCGCCCGGGCACGGGGTTCGTTGTGAGTAATCATGCAATCATCCAGCGCAGCGCGTGTGAGTTCTTCAGGACAATGGTTGAAATAGAGGCCAACCGGAACCATGCGCATGGCCGCATGGCAGCCGCTGCTGAAAACTCCGCTCTTATTCCAGGGCCTGCCATTAGAAAGACGTTTGCAGGCCCTCAGATTTGCCGTTGAGGGTGTCCGGTGGGGAACTGTGTTTTGATACCACGACAGCAGGGCGTCCGCCTGCCGGGAGGGGTCCATCTTTTTGCATTCGATCAGGCACTCGGCGGTTGCCAGCATCGTCTGCGTATTATCCGTGTAGGCGCCCTCGGGCAGGAAATCATTCGCGTGACCGCTGTGGGCCCGTATGAAACCAGATACTGGTTTTCCATAATAACGCCGTATCTGTTCGCGGCTGAGAAATTCCACCGGCATTCCCAAAGCGTCTCCCACAGCAAATCCCGCGATTGCTCCCACGCAACGGTTTCTAAGCTCCTTGGGGTCCATAGGATCACTTCCTTTAAATAGAATTATAGCACGTGCTATTTTGCGATTGCGGATTGCAGATTTCGGACTGCGGATCTAAAATCCGAAATCCGCAATCCGCAGTCATTGGTGCCCATGGAGGCTTGAATGCGACTTTCTCTAATCGACTGGCTGGCCGTCGCCGCCTATTTTTTATTCAATATTCTTATAGGACTTTACTATCGGAAGCGCGCCACCGCAAGCACCGAGGATTATTTCGTTGGCGGAAGAAAGGTTGCCTGGTGGCTTGCCGGGACTTCCATGGTGGCTACCACCTTCGCCGCAGACACTCCGCTTGCCGTCACCGGGCTCGTGGCCAGTTACGGCATTGCAGGAAACTGGCTTTGGTGGAACATGCTGATGAGCGGAATGCTGACGGTCTTTTTCTATGCGCGGCTGTGGCGCCGGGCTGGAGTCATCACCGATGTGGAGTTCGCGGAAATTCGTTATAGCGACAGACCGGCCGCTTTTCTGCGCGGCTTTCGCGCGCTATACCTCGGATTGCCGATCAACTGCATCATCATGGGGTGGGTGAACCTCGCCATGGTCAAAATCTTGATGATGATCTTCGGTGTGACCAAATTTCAGGCGCTGCTAATCGTGTTCGGCATTATGGTTTTGACTGCGCTGATTTCAACGCTTTCCGGAATCTGGGGCGTCCTTGTTACAGATCTGTTTCAGTTCGTGTTGAAGATGGGAATGATGATTATCCTCGCCTGTTTTGCCGTGCATGCCGCCGGCGGTATGGGAGAACTAAAGCAAAAACTGCTTGAGCTGGATGCAGCGAAAGTAGCCGCCAGCGGTGGCAGGGGTTCCATCCTCTCCTTTACTCCAGACATCGGTTCCGCGTGGATGCCGATGCTCGCATTTTTTGTCTATCTCGCAATCAACTGGTGGGCGACGTGGTATCCGGGGGCGGAGCCGGGCGGCGGCGGATATATCGTGCAGCGGATCCTGTGCGCCAAGGATGAAAAAAATTCTCTGCTTGCGACCCTGTGGTTCAATATCGCGCACTACGCCGTGCGCCCCTGGCCCTGGATTCTGACGGCGCTTTGTTCGCTTGTTCTCTATCCCACATTGGCAGACAAGGAATCAGGGTTCATCAAGGTGATTATCGATCCTCAGGTGTTTCCTTCTGCGCTCCGAGGTGTAATGATCGCTGCCTTCGCGGCAGCATATATGTCGACCATCGGAACGCAGCTGAACTGGGGCGCTTCGTATCTTGTGAACGATTTTTACCGGCGGTTTCTCAATAGAACCCGCAATGAGCACCATTACGTGATTGTTTCCCAGCTCGCAACGGTTCTGATCATGTTGATTTCTTGCGCGGTGACCTACTATCAGGATTCCATTGCGGGCGCCTGGAAGTTTCTGATTGCGATAGGGGCCGGAACTGGAAGCGTTTTTATCCTTCGCTGGTTCTGGTGGCGCATCAACGCCTGGAGTGAGGTGTTTGCGATGGGCGCTTCGTTCTGCGTATCCATGCTGCTGCAGCTGCATTTTAAGCTGAGCAATGATGATCCCCGTCAGTTTGCCTGGATTGTGATCATAACGGTACTTTGCTCGACAGTGATATGGCTGATCGCTACGTTCCTGACGGCTCCCGAGAAGCCTGAGGTGCTGCTGTCCTTCTATCGCCGGGTAAAGCCCAGCGCTATGCTCTGGGGACCGATTGCGCGGAAAGCTTCGGACGTTGCTCCGCGGCACGACGGGGCCTGCAATCTGCTCGATTGGGCCTGCGGCTGCGTACTCGTGTATATGAGCCTGTTCGGCATCGGGAAAATTATCTTTGGCCAGTTGGCGGTCGGGGTGGGATTTCTTGTAGTGGCGGCGATCGCAGGCGGGATAATCTACCGGGACCTGAACCGTCGCGGCTGGAAGTCGGTGATTGAATGAAGGAAAAACGGGGACGCCTCCCTATTCGCCTGTTTTGGTTTCGATTTAGTCGGATGCCTATCCGGGCGAATAGGGAGGCGTCCCCGTGGCTTCTTGATGTATAATCACACGTCCAGCCGAATCAATTGGAATCGTTTTTTAATGGCTTTCGCGTTGATGAAGCGCATATCGATTGCTTTCCTGATACTTCTGTTTTTCAGAATTGTCCCGCTTTGGGCTGGGGATAGTCTTCCGCGGGTTCTGAATGGGATCGATGTTCTACGCGAACAGAATTTTGAGCCCCTCGCAGGAAAACGCGTGGGGCTTATTACCAATCAAACCGGACTGGCAGCGGATGGGACGACGACAATTGACCTGTTGAGCTATTCCGGGTCCTGTAAGCTGGTTGTTATCCTCAGTCCGGAGCATGGTCTTAGCGGCGCCATGGACGGCAAGGTCAATTCATTCGTCGACGAAAAGACCTCCGTTCCCATTTACAGCCTGTATGGAGATACCAGACGTCCTACGGTTGAAATGCTTCAAAATGTCGATGCTCTGGTCTTTGATATTCAGGATATTGGAGCGCGTTTCTATACGTATATTACGACCTTGGGTTATTGCATGGAGGAAGCTTCCAAAGCGAAGATCCCGTTCTACGTTTTGGATCGCCCGAATCCGATCGGCGGCGTGCGTGTGGAAGGTCCGATGCTGGATCCGGACAAGATGTCTTTCGTTGGCTATATGCCTTTGCCGGTGAGGCATGGAATGACGGTTGGAGAGCTCGCGCGATATTTCAATTCGGAGAAGAAGATCGGCGCGCAGCTGCATGTCATTAAAATGAAAGGCTGGTCGCGATCCGATTATTTTTGGGACACAGGACAACTTTGGGTCAATCCTTCGCCGAATATGCGTAACATGATGGAGGCCATCCTGTATCCCGGCGTTTGCCTTTTGGAATCGACGAATATTTCGGTGGGACGGGGCACTGACAGACCATTTGAGATTGTGGGAGCGCCATGGATTGAGCCGCGGCGATTTGCTGCAGAACTGGAGGCGGCCAAAATGCCGGGGATCAAAGCTGCCCCCGTATTTTTTACTCCGAATGCCAATATATATCAGGGGAAAAAATGCGGCGGCGTGAGCCTGACGATTACTGAAGTCGAAAAGCTGAATTCGGTTCTCGTCGGTCTTTCAATCATTTCGGTTCTGCACAAGCTATACCGGAACGAATTTCAAATGGAGAAGGTTGTGGATTTGCTGGGGAATTCGGAAGCCGTGCGAAGGCTGCAGAAGGGCGGGACGCCGGCTGAAGTGCTTCGGGCGGATAGCTCGCGCATGCGCGATTTTATGGCAAAGCGTCAGAGAGCTTTGATATATGATGGGACACCCAGACGCAAGAAAGAGAGGCAATAATGGCTCCAGCGGTTCGAAGAAAAAAACGAAAGGATGAAATCAAGGTCACAATTGCCCCGTTTCGCACCCTGGCGGACTACAAAAACTGCGAGGAAATCCAGCGGGAGGTATGGCATTCTCAGGATATCGACATTGTTCCCGTTCATCTGTTGCTGGCATTGAACCGAACGGGCGGCATTCTCCTGGGAGCTTTTAACAGCCTTGGAGACCTCGTGGGTTTTGCCTTCAGCACACTTGGCGCGTCGCGTGGCGAACTGATGCATTATTCGCACATGCTGGCAGTGCGCGTAGCCTACCGGAACTTCGATGTGGGATTCAAGCTGAAGCTTGCCCAGCGAAAGGAGACCTTGAAGCGCAAAATCCCGGTGATTACGTCCACCTTCGATCCGATGCAGCCGTTGAACGCTTATTTTATGCTGGGGAAACTGGGCGCCTGGGCGGATGCCTACGAGGAGAATTTTTGCGGTGAGACAACAAGTCTTCCGGACCGAGGCCTCCCCACCGACCGCATGCTGGCACACTGGGATCTGGAGAGCAAGGCGGTCGTCCATCGTCTGGAAAACGGTCCCCTCCGTCGCGATCTACGAAAAGAGCTGAAGCAGAAGATCGTGATTAATCAATTGGTGGAAATCGCGCCCGGCATGACGAACTCTTCACCTGTGAAGCTCAACTGTTCGGCCGAACAGTTTTTATTCGAAGTGCCTTACAATCTTCCGGAAATCAAGAACCGCGATCTGGGCATTGCGCTGGAATGGCAGGGGAAAATGCGCCAGGTATTCCGGCATTATTTTAAAAAGGATTATGCGGCAACCGATTTCTGGGTGGCTGAGCAGGATGGGCACCTGCGGGCCTTCTATCTGCTCGAAAAGAAAAAACGGTAACGGCGAAATCCGTGGCGTCTTTTTTTATGCTTTGAACATCAGCTTGTCGAAATAAATCTCCTGCTCCCAGATCGGATCCAGCAAATCCGCAGTTCGCCTGCCGTATTCCACCATTCCCGTGTGATACTCGCAATCCTGAATAGCACGGGAGGCTTCCTCGTCCACGGGCTTGGCTTTGAATGGTTATGTTTTTTAGCAGGAAGTCATTAGATCTTCAGTACTGTTGCCCACCACGAAACACGCGAAAAGCACGAAAGGATATAGGATATTTTTTTGGGGGGGTGCTATCCCAGTGTCTTGTGGACAAAACTTTTCAGTATATTTTTTTCTAGGTAGGCGCTTAAATAACACTCCGTCGTCAACGGAAACGGGGAACGGGTTTAGCCATGAATCTTGATGAACTCACCAAACAGTATGATTTCGGCGATCAGGTTATTGTCGTTACGGGCGGCGCCGGAATTCTCTGCGGGGAATTGGCCTGCGCCCTGATGGGATGCAACGCGAATGTGGCGATTATCGATCGTGCTCCGAGTCAGGCGGATCGGTTTCTTCAGCGATTGAACCCCTCGAAGAGCCGCTGCCTCGTGATTGAGGGAGATGTGCTGCAGAAGAGTTCGATGGAACCAGCGGCGCAGAAGGTCCTGGATCAGTGGGGAAAAATCGATGGTCTCGTGAATGGGGCTGGAGGAAACAATGCAGGAGCTACCACGGGGGCAGAGAAGAGTTTTTTCGATCTGCCGGAGAGCGCGCTCCGATTCGTTTCCGATCTCAACCTGCTTGGAACCATCGTGCCCAGCCAGGTGTTCGGGAAGTTGATGGCGGAGCGTAAGGAGGGAGTCATTCTGAATATTTCCTCGATGAATGCATCCCGTCCTTTGACGCGCATCCCGGCCTATTCTGCGGCGAAGGCGGCCGTCTCGAACTTCACGCAATGGCTTGCGGTCCACATGGCGCAGGAGTATTCGCCGAACATCCGGGTCAATGCCGTCGCGCCCGGATTCTTTCTGACGGAGCAGAATCGATTTCTTCTGACTGAAAAGGTCTCTGGGAAGCTGACCCTTCGAGGAGAACAAATCCTTGCCCACACGCCGATGGGCCGGTTTGGCGCGCCGGAAGATTTGGTGGGAGGAGCGCTGTGGCTGCTCTCCCCGATGTCGCGATTCGTTACCGGCATCGTGCTTCC
>JBEKKY010000022.1:0-17730 GCA_050010475.1 Acidobacteriota bacterium
CTGACCGTGGCAGGATCGAGAAACAGGCGTCCCGTCGCTTGGAGCGGTATCCCGAGAACAGCTGCGAGTAAAGCTTTGATCGGACCGACGTGACTGACCAGCACAACGGAATTTTCAGGAAACTCGTCCGTCAACTCTTCCACCAGACTGATCACCCGTTTCTGTATTTTTTCAATCGACTCCCCTCCTGGCGGGGAGAAGGAAGGATCCGATTCCCAGCGCGCAAGCAGTGCCGCATCCTGCCCACCCAGCGCCAGCACCTCATTGCGTGTGCGCCCTTCCCAGCTGCCAAAAGAACCCTCTGCCAGGCGCGAATCCATGCGCAGCTTAACCCCGCAAACTCCCTGGATCCGGGCGGCGGTATCCGCCGCGCGGCGCAATGGACTCGATACGACGATTCCGAGCGGGATTTGTGCGAGCGCGTCGGCGACCATCTGCACCTGCCGCCTTCCGTGATCCGTCAGCGGCTCATCGCTCGTTCCCACATAACGCATCTGGACATTTTCAGCGGTTTCGCCGTGTCTTACGAGGAAAAACCGCGCTTTCCGCGTAGGGTCGTTTATCATGAACACCTCAGAAGCCATCGGGCCAGTCATGTAGTATTATAGGTTGATCACAGCCAGGATCTGTAGAGGTTTGCCAATTCGCATGGATGCTCAAGCGCCGTCAGCCGCCATCTCCAGTAACAATCGTAAGCTCCATTCCCCATTACACTCCACTGACATGCTCCTCTTTGTGTTCTGGGGATCCCTCGCGATGATCAGCCTGGTGATGCACTCACGCATCCGGCTGTGGTGGGCGATAGTAGCCGCCGATTTGGCTGCCGTTGTTCTGATTTGCGCGCTTGCCTATGCCTCGCAGATCACAGATTCGAAAGTGCTGCGCTGGGTTCACGACTGGACCGCCTTCCCTCTTGTGATCTTCACCTACAAGCAGCTTTATTACATCATTGGCCCGATCCATCACGGGAAAGATTTTGATCAGCTGTTAATAGCGCTCGATCGTCTTTTATTCCGCGCCAATCCAACCGAGTGGCTGGCGCGCTTCTCTAATCCGTATCTGACGGAGGTGTTGCAGATCGCCTATTCGCTTTTTTACGTCCTTTTTCTGGCTGTGGGGTTCGAATTATATCAAAGGCAGGACCTTTCTCAGTTCCGGCTTGCGAGATTCACGATTGTTTACGGGTTTTTGCTCTCTTATATCGGCTATTTTTTCCTTCCGGCAGCCGGCCCACGTTTTACACTGCATGATTTTTCGAAGATAGACACCGAGCTGCCGGGTGTGCTTTTCACCAATTCTCTGCGGTGGTTTGTCAATATCGGCGAATCCATACGTTCCGGGGTATCGAACGCCGTTGCCCTGGCCAGTGCCCAGCGGGATGTTTTTCCCAGCGGACACACGATGATGGCCTTGGTTACGATTGTACTTGCATACCGATACCAGCTCAAAATACGCGGATACGTGCTTGCCTTGGGGCTGCTTCTGATAATTTCTACCGTTTATCTGAGATACCACTACCTAGTCGATGTCGTGGCTGGAGCTTTTTTGGCGCTCGTGTGCGTGTTTACGGTGGGCGGCGTGTACACGTGGCTGAAGAGCGACTCTCGTGATTAGACGATCCGTGAGTGCAGGGGTCCGCCGGTGCTCCCGGGCAGGAATCTAATTGCGCTAACGGCCGGGCCGGGATCCTCCCATGGATCTGCCGCTGGGGCCACCAAGCCAACGGTTTCCGCCGCGACCGTCCCTATAATAGTAGGAAGGGTATCTGCCGTTGCCATAATATCGGGGCACTACGTAGGTCCGATAATACGGATAGTAGCCGTAATAGTAGTAGGGATAAGCGTAGTAATCCGAGTAGTAGTACGGCGGATATGGCGGATAATAGTAGCCGTAGGGTACCGCCGGGACAATCCCAATGCCGAATCCAAAAGAGGAACGAATTCCGGCCTGGGCCGTTACCATTGATCCAAGGAACAGTGCCACGAACAATCCTGCGATCACCGCTGCTTTTTTCATAGCCACCTCTCCAACAGACTCAATAACAGAGATGCAGAAAAACCGCAGATGGTTCAGGAGGTCTTGGGCGGGTTCTTCATCAGCTCGATGAATTTGTGCGCTGCCGGGCTCAGTGCCTGTTTGCTCCTGACGATAGCTCCAAGCTGCCGGTAAAAGGTTTTTTCATTGAAAAAAACCTGAACGAGTGAGCCGCTCTGCACTTCTTTCTGTACGCTTAAGAGTGGGACGATGGAGACTCCGGCCCCGATTTCAACGCTGCGCTTAATGGTCTCAATGTTGTCGAACTCCATCACAATATTCACTCGAATCTCGTGTTCCTGGAAGATCCGATCCAGGGCGCGCCGGCTCGCCACTCCTTTTTCCCACGCGACATAAGTTTGCCCATTGAGCTTGCGAATATCCACGTGGTGCCGGCGGGCGAGAGGATGGTCGGGGGAGCAGATGAGGACGAGCTTGTCGGCCGGAAGAGAGATGATCCGGAGTCCCTTGCGCGGTTCCGGGTAAGTCACGACTCCCAGATCGACAGCTCCGCGCAAGCAATCCTCATATACCTGGGATCCTTTGCTGTATTCGACGTGAAGGTTCACTTTGGGATAGATCTTGAGAAACGTCTTGATTACGACGGACATTTCATGAAGCCCGACGCTGTAAATTGTGGCGACGCGAACACTCCCCGCCATGTCTTGGCCGATCGATTTCATCTCCAGCTGCATATGTTCAAAGCTGTCCAGAATTGTACGCGACCGTTCATAAAATATCCGCCCCGCCGGAGTTGGCGAAACGGTTTTGCCGTCTCTGCGCAGCAATTGGGTCTCAAATTTGGTCTCCAGGTTCTTGACTTGCTGACTGACGGCCGATTGCGTGATGAAGTTGCGCACGGCTGCGCGCGAAAAGCTTCTGCTCTCTACCAGATCGCAAAATACTTTGAGCGTTTCGATTTGCATAAAATCCTCCCACAACACAAAACAGTCCGCAACTCAACAGATATCTCTCCCATTATTATCCAGTATAAGTTATCCTGATCCAGATATCAAAGTTATTCATTTCCATAATCGCAATAATAGATCCTATATTGTCGTTTCTCAATATTAGATAAGCCTCATAAATACCTTCATACGCGAGATAAGAAGCCCGGCTGGAATTAGCCGGGCTTCGCCGTCTCAGCATTCAGCTATCAGCTTTCAGATGTCAGCCATCCGATGACATGTAGATTAATTTCGAGATCTGCCAAAAGTGGGATGAGATTCCGGCACTGACTTCTTCCGGTTTGCATGGCGGGCCAGAACAAAGATCAAATCCGAAAGCCGGTTCAGATAGCGCAGAATGGAGGGATTGATTTTCTCTGTTCGAGACAGGGTGACGCATTGGCGCTCCGCACGACGGGCCACGGCCCGCGCCAGATGAAGTTGAGCGCCCGGAATGGATCCGCCAGGCAGGATAAATTGCTTCAACGGCTCCAGGCCTTTTTCAATCGCATCGATCTCGCGTTCCAGTCTTTGGATATCCAGATCGCCGATTTCCGGACTTTTTCGATGCACTCTGTCCGGATTCGCGAGCTCTGCGCCGATGATGAACAGGTCGTCCTGTACGATTTGAAGAACAGAATCAACCGAGCCCGGCAGTTTGCAGCTGCGGACCACTCCAATAAGCGCATTCACCTCGTCGAGCGCTCCACAGGCTTCGATATAGGGAGAGTCTTTCGGGACGCGTTTTCCCCCGATCAACCCAGTGGTTCCATTATCACCTGTTCTGGTATAGATTCTGGCCACACCCGGTCCCCCTGATTGAAATATAAAACAACATACACGAAAAGACGATCGGCATCAATTTCGCGTCGATCGGTATTGCAGGGTGGGAAATGGGGAGTGGCGTTGATCCGGCGGGTCTGAGGACGTAATGCGCCGCAACCAGCTGGTTTGTCTACCCGGGTCCAGGCGTTGTCAGGAAAAAGTGAACTGCTATTCGAGACACCGACAAGCGGATCTCTTCTGACTCCTGTGCATCAGGCTGTTTTCTTCTCTTTGCATGCGATGCACACGGATGTCCAGGGGACCGCCTTCAAACGGGCAACGCTGATTTCTTCTTCACAGATTGCGCATGTACCGTATTGGCCATTTTCGATTCTTTCGATCGCCGCTTCGATTGCGCGAAGCAGTTTTGCGTCAATTTGGAGGAGTCTCAGATTTACGTGGACCTCGTTGTCGTCGCTGGCTTGATCCACAAAATCCCCATGCCGCGTGTCCTCCATATTCTCCCAATGGGTCTTCTTTCCCGTTGCGTTGATAATGGCGTCGCGCTTCTGCTCAAGAGCAGTTTTAAACCTCTTGAGATCCTTTTTGTTCATTGGCAAACCTCAAATCAAAAAAGTGAAACTATAGATCAAACTGGAAGGGATGTAAACGCAGATTTAATTGCGCTGATTCCGGTTGCAGAGTCCGGATCGGTGCAAGGCGGGATGTTATCGGCCCGCTTCCGCCCGGCTCTATCAATGAGAATCTTCGGAAACAGGTATGGGCTGTTTTCTATAAGTTAGCTCGTAAGCGGGCACAACCTCGATAGGGTGGTATGACATTTTTGCGTCCCGCAAGCCTGCATCTCCAAGGTCTTCCTCCCGATTGATGAACTGGAATCCCTGGTTCACTATGACCTTTGCAGTCTCACAATTTACCACCTGATAGAGCCCCTTGAAGCTGCGCAGAGCGCGCTCAAAGTGAATCGCCACGGTTGTCGGGCTGATCGCCTCGTAAATGGAAAAGGCGACCGGCCTGTCATTGACGGATATCAACACTCCCTGCTGTGCAAATTCATCGAAGTGACGCAGCGTGCATTCCAGGGCAGCCAATTCCCGTTTCAGCATTCCCTCCATCTTTGGGTTTTCTTCTTCCAGGATTGAATCGAGCACGGCAAAACACCGATCGATGAGCTGAGAATTCAGCTTTGTGCAAGACCATGTGTAAAGGCCTGCAGCTTGCGACAGCAAATTTCTTTTCTTTGCATACTTGCGCCCGGAGAGCAACGCTAGGGAATTTGCGCTATACAGGTAGTTCGAGACCGCACGATCCTCCCATACCGCAAAACAGGATGAGAAATCGGGATTGTCTTTCAAGAACCTGTCGCTGACCCCGATCACTTTCAGCGGATAAGACAATCCGGCAGCTCCGTCCTGTATGATCCGGGTTAGCTTGGGCGACATCACTCCCAGCGGCTGCAACAAATGTCTGTGCGGATCAGGTTCGAGAATACAGGAAATCAGCAGAAGATCCGGTTCTGCAAATAACCATTCATAATGGAAAAATGGCCGCCATGCCGCCAAGGTTGCAAAGGTGTATCCTGTCAGCCGCTGCGGATACTTGCTGAGGAATTCCCCGAGAATACCACGATCTTCGAGCTTGACAGGATGGAACTCCAAATCCAGGAATGAAAGCTCAGTCATTATCGCTTGCCATAAAGCATCGGCTGATAGTCAACGAGAGGTCCGTATCCCAGCTCCTGATAGAGCCCTTGAGTACCTGGTTCAGCAACCAAGCCGATCCACGCGATCTTTCTGGCAACACAAAACTGCGTAAGCCGCCGTACCAGTTCGTGGCCAACTCCGCGTCCACGATGGCTTTTCAGAACAACAACGTCCTGGATGTACGCGTCGCTGTAACCGTCCGAGATTACACGCCCCATCCCAACGATCCGTCCCTCGATCGAGCGGGCGACCATGAAACAGAAACTGCCGCGTATCATGGACGGTATAATTGCGCGGGCTTCAGGGCTCTCCTGCCACCAGCCGGCAGCCTGATAGAGCTCCACAATTTCTTCAACCGGTGCCGAAGTAACTACCTCATAATCCACAGCTTCTCTCATAAGGAATCCTTTTGAAATCATGCGGAGGAGAAAAAAGGACGGGCGGCGAGCTTGGGCCGACCGGCCAGGAGCCTGTCCGAGAATCCACGTGCCGGAAAAAACTCCGGTTAGAATGGCAAACGTTCGCCAACACCGGCCGTCAGGGCCTGCTCATAAACTTTTGCAGCAAGAGCAATATCCTCAAGAGCTATCCCTTGTGATTCAAATAATGTAATTTCGCCGGCATCTTCTCGTCCGGGGAATTCCCCCACCACAACAAGGCCTAACTCACGGGCGTCCTCCCAATAGAACGCTTCGGCCTCAGCTGCGCGTGCAAGATCCCCTGACTCCAGCTTTGCCTGTTCGCTTGAATCCACTACCACGCAGGCGCTCTTTCTGACGGTTTCCACATCAATTTCCTGCTTCGATATAAAGTTGCCGCCCACGGCATTGATGTGGGTCCCCTTCGAAACCCATTCTCCCCTTAAAACCGGCTCTTTCGAAGTCGTTGCTGTGACGACGATATCCATTTCCCTTACAGCTTCTTCTGGAGTTGCGGCAGGAGTAACTTCGAAGCCGACCAAATCGCTCATTTCCTTGCAGAAAATACCGCGTTTCCCCGCGTCTCTCGAATAGGCGACAATCGTCTTCACCGGCCGGACCGCACAAATAGCCTGGATTTGAGACCGGGCCTGCAGTCCCGTGCCAATAATCCCGAGTCTGGACGAGTCCTGGCGAGCCATATATTTGGTCGCCACGGCTGTTGCCGCACCTGTCCGTAATTGTCCCAGCTTATTAGCCTCGATAACGGCAACCAGTTGGCCGTCTCCCTTGTATAGCAGGACCGTGAATCGAGTAACTCCGGATACGCTGGTATAGCTCTTAAGTCCCGCATACCCGAGGGTGGGCATCGAGGCGCTCATTACATGAAGCATTCCGTGATCGACCCGGCATCGGCGCCTGGGAGCAACGTCTGCCTTTTGTTTTCCCTGGAGCCTGAATGCCTGTTCGACTGCTTCGATGGCCATGTTCATCGTGGCCGTCTGTTCTACATCGGATTCCCGCAGCAAAATTGCCATATGCGCCCCCAACTCCATAATCTCAACAAAGTAAAACTGCAGTCCTCAAATATACTGGAGCATAATTGCAGCTCCAAGCCGAAAATAAATTTCTTAGAAAATGTTCCCCGTTTCCCGTTGAAAGGCCGGGTTTAATCGAGACCTCCACCTCAAGATTTCTTTGATTGCACAGCATCCGGAAGCTTAAGATTGTCCCATGCTGAAATCCATTCACAGGGCCAAGTATGTTCTGGCCGAGCCGGATCTTCTTCTGCAGAACGCCGCAGTTCATATCTCGCAACCGGGCCGCATATCACGGATTGAGCCATGGCAGGATCCTCCGGCGATTCCGGGAGTGGCGGTGATCAATTGGGGCTCCGCGTTGATTATGCCAGGGCTGATCAATGCGCACACGCACCTGGAACTTACAGATTTGCACAATCAATTAACCCGGTTCCGTTCCTTTACTGATTGGGTTTCGCAGCTCATCAATCGCCGGAGGCTCTGGACTAAAGAGCAATTCCTAAGCTCTTTAAGGAAAGGGGCGGAAGCAGCGTTATCTTCCGGCACAACGCTGGTTGGCGATGTAAGCTCTAGCGGTTTTGGATGGGACGACATAATCGGCGGGAATCTTCGTCGTGTCGTATTCGAGGAAGTCATCGCGCTATCGCCCGCTAATTTGGACGATGCAGTTTCTCTGTTGGAATCTCGTATAGATCTCCAATCGCGCAATCCACTGCTGATCCACGGCGTTTCTCCCCATGCCCCCTATTCTGTCTCTCCGGAATTGTATCGACGGGTTGCAGAACTATCCCGTATCCGCGGCCTGCTTTTGGCGACGCATGTCGCGGAAACAGATTCTGAGATCCAGTTCCTCTTGACCGGGACAGGGGAATTTAGGGATTTCCTTGAAAAACTCGGCGTTCTGCCCAACGAGTGGAAGCCTCCGTTATTAAACCCGATTCCCTACCTGGATTCCCTGGGTGTTTTAGGACCATCTTGCGTTCTGATCCACTGCAATTACTTGGATCAGGAGTCTCTTGACCGGATCCTGCGTACGCGCAGCAGTGTCGTGTACTGCCCGAGAAGTCACGACTTCTTCGGTCATGACAAACATCCTATCCGGCAGCTCATGGATTATGGAATCAACGTAGGGCTGGGAACCGATTCCCTCGCCAGCAACAACTCACTCAGCATGCTCGATGAGATGCGTTACCTTTTTAAGGTGCGAAAGGATTTAAAATCCGAGGAGATCTTTCGGGCGGCTACTCTGAATGGGGCTTCAGCCCTGAATTTCGGCGGTAATCTTGGACGCCTGAGGCGAGGATATTGGGCCGACCTTACAGTTCTCGGGTTGCCGGATAGCATTGGGGCGAGGCAATTGCCGAGTCAAGTATTGGAGGGAGCGGGGGAATGCATCGCCACAATTGTGCAGGGGAAAGTGGCATGGCAAAAATCACCGCAGGATATGGGATACAAAATGCAGGATGCAGGATAGATGCCGGATTGCATGTCTGCATCTTGCATCCTGCATCGTGAAATCTGTTCATCAATAGTCCTATGATGAGAAAGTACCTGTTACGGGGACTAGCGCTTGTGCTTGTAGCCGCCATCATCAGTCTGGTCATTCGAGGGCGACGTTTTGAAAGACAACAGGACGCCCAGGGAGCGGAAGGCGTTCAGCAATCGGAGTCCATGCCCACTAGGGTTCTCTCCCCTCAGGACTTGGAAATAACGAATTCGAAAATGCAGCTGGATTCCCCCCGCGCTGACGCTCATGAAGTCGAGATCCGCAACAATGGAAATGTTTCTTACAGCCGGATGCAACTGCGGTTCGTTTTCCTGGATCGCAATGGCAGAGTGCTGGCGACAAAAACCAACCTTATCGCGCAGACTGTGATGCCTGGAAAAAGTATCAAGGTGGCCGACATGGCCAAAAATGAGATTCCACCCTCGGCTGTGATGTCCAAAGTTTCGATTCTCTATGCCGATGTCAGTCCTGCATCCGCTCAAAGTCGGTGAATCGAACACGATTTGGGGTGACCGTCCGGTCGCCCCTTCGAGGTTGCAGCCGGCACTTCTGGACCTGCTCTGATTGACAGTCCCAGGGAGCCTATGATAACGTGAGCCTACATTGAGTGCGAGTTAGGTGCATCCGTGCCTTGGGGAACTGCAGAATGAGAAATCTCCATCGAACATTTCTATGGTTCGGTCTTTTGCTTTTCTCCCTTCCCGTGGTCGCCGCCGATTTCAGAGGAAACGGCCGAATTACTGGAAATGTAAAGAACCTATCCGGCAATCCTCTTGAGGATGCCGTTATCAGGATCGTCAGGGAAGTGGAGCATGGCGAAGCCCTTTCTTTCGCCAGGAGTGATAGCCGTGGATTCTTCCGGTCTGTAAGTCTGAAGCCGGGAACTTACTATCTCCAGGTATCTCGCCATGGATATCAGCCTGCTACAACAGCTAAGTTTGTCATCGATCCGGGCCGGACAACTTCATTGGACATCGTTCTTCAGGAATTCATTAGCTTCGTCACTAATGATGACGATCCTCGGAACTGGGATCTGAAAACCGTAATCCGCAGCACGTCCGACCGGCGCTTCATTTTTCGCGATTTGCCCGGGGGCGTTCCGCCTGACCTTGAGGACAGCGCATCGTCTTTTTCTCGCATTGGAGCAATGAATATCGCTTCAGGCACCTCACTTGACGGCGAAAGCTATATGATCCGTCCACAGTCGAGTCAGGCCGGGGTTTCATCCAATTTTGCTTTTACCGAACCGCTCAGTGAGCACAGCCGGATGATCCTCTCGGGCCAGCTTAATTTTGGAGCTGGAGCATTTTGGAGAGTGCGGAATACGTACAACTACAGGCCGAACGGTGATCACGACTACCGGCTTTCGGTTGGCTATGGGCAAATGAATGTGGACTACCCGGGTCCCGATTCGATTTATTCCCAGATATTGTCTCAGGATTCCGGCACGAGGTATCCCGGAATGCAGACCTTGGCTTTCGGCGTTGAAGGCAATACTAAGTTTCTGGACTTTGTCTCCGTCAAATATGGCTTTGACTATTCGCGCCTTCATTACGGTGATTACCGAAGCTTTTTCTATCCGTTCGTGCAGATACTGATCCACCCCGCAGAAGGCTGGAACGTTCGGACATCGTTTGCTTCCCGGCATGTGAGTGACACCAATACGGTTTCCCTTCCCAATGGAGAGGTCTTGGATCTCTCGGAGCCGACTTTAATAACAATGGTCGGCAATCGAATAAGCATGAGTCAGATCAGGCACTCTGAAGTTTCTGCCGAGAAGGAAATCACGCAGGAATCCACACTGGAAATTGCTGTATATCAAGATCGCATCCAAGGACCGGGGCTCCCGGTAATGATAACGACCATCACGCCAGCGGAACGCAATTCTCAAGTTGTTGAAATGGGCGAAGATCATTCAGGACAGCGCGGGTTGCGTCTAACGCTGAAGCGCAAGATTGCAGAAAACTTAAGCGCCTCTGTCGCCTACGTCTACGGTGATGCGGTAAACTTCGCCGGTGCCGGGCTGTGGTCAACTGAACGCTTAAACGGAAAGCTGGCAGACTGCCTGCTGAAGCAGAACCAGCATTCAATTACCGGCCGTGTTGAAGCAAAAGTGCCTCGTATCAAAACAAACGTGCTGGCTACGACACGGTGGTATTCAGGAAATCCGCTAACTCCTGTGGATTGGTTTTCAGACCAAATGGACATCGGAACGACATCGACGAACTTTGAAATTCGCCAGCCAATACCCTTTCCAGATTTCATGGGGACCATGGGCCGATGGGAAGTAATGGTGGACTTGCGAAACATTCTGAACCAAGGCAAAGAAATCATGCCCACAAGCGACGGCGAAATCGTGCTAAATCGCAATCCCCGTTCATTGCGCTTCGGGCTCAGCCTCAGCTTCCGCTAACAAACCGTTCCGCGTTTTCCGTTCCCCGTCCCCCGTTTAAGACCTCGTAATTCTGGGGGGTTTTGCCTTTATCAGCAAATTGATGGACGCGGAATCCCAACGGGGAACGGTTTTGTTTCTTGAAGGTGACACACGGGTAGTTCAAAATATTGGATCGTCTTTATCCAAGTAGTTGGAGATCAATAGGACGCCGTCAAGCAGTTTCGGCAAACATGGACTGTAAACTAAATCTTTACAATCAATTGTCACCATTCCGGACGAAGAATTCTCAGGCACTTGTGGCATATAAATTGCTTAAATCTAACATGCAGAATTGCTTAGGGGATGGTAGCTTCTTGATGAACGCCTTTCCAGTACCTTTCCGATTTATCGCAATAACTCTTCTCAGCTGCGTGCTTGCTATAATCGGCATACTGAATCTGCGTGATCGCACCATCCTGACCGATCCGACGGACGGAGTGTCTTGGACTGAAACGAATGGGGGTCTTAGGGCAGAAACAGTAGAGCCCGACGGTCCTGGAAGCCTGGCTGGAATCGGGCCGGGCGACCGGATAGTATCCCTAAACGGCTTGTCGATTTCCAACCTCGGGCAGTATTCTGATTCGATCTATCAAAACAAGCCCGGCACATCGGTCACTTATGGCTTGGAAACGGACAAAGGCGCCAGGACCGTAACGTTCCAGCTAGGGTCTAAAGTTTTGTTGACCGCCCGTGACGGCCTTCGCACAATCCTTGCTTTTTTGTGTCTGGGGATTGGCGTATTCGTCCTTTTCCGTGGTGACCGGAGGCCCCACGCCATTCACTTCTATTTTATCTGCCTCACAGCTTTTGTTGTGTTTCTCTTCAGCTACACGGCAAATCTGAGTACATTCGATTGGTGGGTATATGGATTCTCTATCCTGGCCTTTCTCTTGCTACCAGCTCTATTCGTCCATTTCTGCGTTCGCTTTCCCGCAGACACAGCCGATGGGAACTGCCAGCCGGTTTTACTGTACATTCCGGTCATTGTTTTAGGAATACTACGTTTGCTCTGGTACACAGGGCATCTGGCATCTTTGGGACTCCCTCGGACCGCGCACTCGAGTGGAATTATCGACAATATTGAACTCGTTTATTTTTGTGCGGGGTTTATTGCCGGCGGTGCGCTGCTGCTGAACAAGCGGCTCCGAAATGACGACCTGGTAGTGCAGCAGCAGCTGAAATGGGTTGGTTACGGGACGCTGGCTGGGGTCATACCTTTTGTCCTGATTTATGTCATTCCGGTCCTGATTGGGGTGCGGGCCAATTTCGTCATGGATTCATCCATGCTTTTTCTTGCTTTCATCCCGCTTTCTGTAGGATACGCGCTCATTCACTATCGGTTGATGGACGTGGAAGTGATTGTGCGGCGAAGTGCAGCTTATTTTATTGCCAGTTCGCTGCTGCTTGCGGGCTATCTGTTCTTCGTCCTCGTCTTGGGCAAAGCCATACAGTGGGCTGCCCCGCAGGCCGGTTTCATGGCCATTTGCTTTGCGGTCCTGGCAATTGCGCTGTTGTTTGCCCCGCTCCGGAACGCCGTGCAGGTTCGGCTTGACCGTCTTTTTTACAAGGATCAGTTTGAAGATCGATCTACTCTCCTGGATTTTGCCCGGACTTTAAGCTCGGAAATCAGCCTGGTTCCTTTATCGCGCAGCATAGTTCAGAGGATTTCCAAGACGTTTCAGCTCGATACGGTCGCGGTATTCCTGTCGGACCCGTCGCACAATGGGTTCTTTCGAATGGCGTATGCCTTGGATCCGGAGCTGCCTTCCCGACTTTTTCGCGAGGATGAGCTGATCGATCGGGAAAATTCCGCCAGTCTCCCGGATTTGATTGGGGAAACCAGTTTTCTCTATCCTGCTGGACCGGTTCTTGTAAAAACGGGGCTGCATTATCTACAGGATCTCAGGCATCAAGGCAGGCACGTGGGAATGATTGCGCTTGGACGGCTGCCGAAAGGACGTCACTTCTCTACCGAGGATCTGGACCTGTTGACCGCGCTAGCTGGTTACGCCGCGATGGCCCTGGAAAATGCGAACCTCTATCGTTCGGTTCAAACCAAGGCGCAGGAGCTTGAGCGTCTCAAGGCCTATACCGAAAACATTCTTGAAAGCGTGAATGTTGCGGTACTAGCGCTGGACTTTAATGGCAGGATTACTTCCTGCAATCGTGCATTTGAGGAGCTTTACAAAACGAACCGGAAGGAGATTACCGGCTTGTCCATCGAGGATCTCTTTCCGCCGGATGTTATTTCATCTGTCCAGAGAGCCACCGGCACATATGATTGGAATGTCAAAACAGGCGCCAACATTTTCAAGTTGTACATCGAAAACCGGCTTGGGAAACGGTTGATCGTAAACTTAAATCTGATCCCATTAAAGGATTCGATGGCAGCAAGCGCTGGTTCCCTTATTGTTATGGACGACATTACCGAGAAGGTCGAACTGGAAGGTCAGTTGATGCAGGCGGAAAAGCTTTCCTCGATCGGGCTATTGGCAGCGGGTATCGCCCATGAAGTGAATACACCGATTGCAGGCATTTCCAGCTATACTCAAATGCTCCTGAAGGACACTCCCGAGTCGGACCGGCGGAAGCACATACTGGAAAAAATCGAAAAGCAGACTTTCCGGGCTGCCGAGATTGTTAATGGTTTGTTGAACTTTTCGCGTCTGAACGGCAGCGAGTTCAAAGATCTCGATGTCAACCAGCTGATATGCGACAGCCTGGCATTGCTTAATCACCAGCTGCAATCCAGTCATATCACGGTGGAATCTCAATTTGACCGATCATTGCCGCCGGTCCACGGAAATGAGGGAAAGCTCCAGCAGGTTTTCGTCAATCTTTTCTTGAATGCGCGGGATGCGATGCCGTCCGGCGGGGAACTGGCCATTCACACGGCAATGAATGAATCAATGGTCGTTGTGGATATTACCGATAATGGGACGGGCATATCCAAAGAGGACATTAAGAGAATTTTCGATCCCTTCTTCACCACCAAGAATGTCGGAAAGGGAACAGGTTTGGGGCTGGCGGTCACTTACGGAATTATTCAGGAGCATGGGGGAAGGATTTTTGTGGACAGCGATTCCGGAAAGGGAACCCATTTCACACTCAAGCTCCCGACCAGGCTTAATTGAAAAATGGGAACGAACGGACGAATACTGGTGGCCGACGACGAGGAGATCATACGCGATGTCCTGTCGACCCTTTTATCTTCTGAATCTTATAAGGTCGATCTGGCCGAGACCGGATCCCAGGCTCTGGAAATGATCCGGGATAAGGAATATGGAGTCGTGCTCCTGGATCTGATGATGCCGGACATGGATGGACTTCGGGTCCTCGAGGAGCTGAAAAAAAACGAAAACCGTCCGGTTGCTGTGATTCTCACCGCTTTTGCATCCATCGACAAAGCCGTTAAAGCCACAAAACTTGGGGCCTTCGATTTCATTACCAAGCCATTCAAAAATGATGAGTTGTTGCTGGCGGTCAAGAACGCGTTGGAACATCGAAAACTGGTTGAGGAAAACCAGCGTTTGAAAAGATCGCTGCGCGAACGATTCAGTTTTCAGAACATCATCGGCAAAAGTCCTTCAATGCAGCAGGTGTTCGACCTCATTGCGCAAGTTGCCCCCCGGCGAAGCACAGTCCTCATCCAAGGAGAGAGCGGTACCGGGAAGGAACTCGTGGCTAAGGCAATACACGCATCCAGCGGCCGTGCGGACGCACCATTCGTGGCAATCAATTGCGGCAACATTCCCTCAGACCTGCTGGAAAGCGAGCTCTTCGGCCATGTGCGCGGCGCCTATACGGGGGCGACCAGCACCAAAAAGGGACTTTTCGAGACTGCTGACGGCGGAACCCTTTTCCTTGATGAGGTGGCAACAATCTCGCTGGAGATCCAAGCCAAACTCCTCCGGGTGATCCAGGAACGGGAGTTTCGCAGGCTGGGAGGCCTGGAGAATATCAAAGTGGATGTGCGTATCATTGCAGCCACCAATACCGACCTGCAAGTCGCGGTGCGGAATGGCACCTTCCGCGATGATCTTTATTATCGGCTCAACGTGATCGTGATTAAGATCCCTCCCCTGCATGAACGAGCGGAAGATATCCCGCTGCTGACTGAGCACTTCATCGGGAAATACGCGGAAGAAGGGCATAGAATAAACAGGTATCTCGATCCGGCAGCCATGAAGATATTGATG
This sequence comes from Acidobacteriota bacterium, assembly GCA_050010475.1. Taxonomy (GTDB): domain Bacteria; phylum Acidobacteriota; class UBA6911; order UBA6911; family UBA6911; genus UBA6911. Next base: position 15,070 of record JBEKKY010000022.1, read on the forward strand.
GATTACGACTGGCCCGGCAATGTCCGCGAACTGGAGAACGTGATCGAACGAGCGGTGGTTTTGTCTACCGGAGATTGCATTTCGGCAGATCTCTTTCCCAAAAACATCACCGTGCCGCTCCCCGAAGCTCCCATTCGATTTACTTCTGATAATACCCCTCTGAAAGAAAGAGTCGGGAATTTTGAAAAAGCGATTATTCTCGCCGCGCTGGAAAAGACAGAATGGAACCAGAAGAAAGCCGCCCAGCTACTTTCAGTGAATGCCACAACCTTGAGTGAAAAACTCAAGCGCCTGAAAATCAGGGAACGTTCATAAAGCAACCAAGCAATCATCTTTGCAATCCCATAAAATTCATAAAATCAAGGATCTCCAACGGTCCTTCGTTTGTCTATAACTCAAAAATCAGCTGCGTCCTAAGCTCAAAAAAGCACTGTGCAACAGGGACTGTGCAAGTTTTGTGCAAGTTCGGTTTTTTACACAAATTAACTCAAGTGTCTTCATTTTGACTCCGCTTTTTTGAACTCGGCGACGTTATTTTCCACTGGAAGGCTCTTTAAGTACTCTTGCTCTTTCCTCAAAGCCTCCCTGATATCCCTTTCATCCGTGATGTTGTACCTCTTGAACATTGACCTTGTCCTGTGCCCTGTAATTTCCATGGCTACGGTTTCGGATATACCGGCCCGTATCAGGTTCCTTGCTGCAGATCTTCGGAAATCATGAAAAAGCTTTGTGCCGATTCCTGCAGCCTCACACGCGGCTCTCCACGATTTGCGAAACGACCTGATCGGTTGACCTTCGCGCAACCGCGAGCCTTTGCTACGATAAAAAATTAGCGGAGACATGACAATCTCGCCATTTTCCCCCTTGTAACTACGGACAGCTGCCCGCCGTTCGATTATCGCTAACAGTTCTCCTTCGATTGGGATCTTCCGTAATTCTCCGTTTTTCGAATGCTCAGCCTCAAGCGTCAAAATCTGGCCGTTCCTGTCATATTGAGCCCATTTAAGTGAAGCGATTTCGCTTTTCCGCATCCCCGTGTAAAAAGCGAATCTTGCGGAGTCCTGCAAATCTTCCGGCAGATGCGACACAAGACTTTCGAACTCCGATTTTTCGAAGAATCCCTTTCGTGCGTTTCCTACCTCAAGCTTCCCGATGTCAGGCCCGGCACCAACGCACTTTCGCCCGAGCTTGTACGCCTGCCCGAGCAGTTGAGTCCAGAAATTTATCGTTGCAGGAGCATATCCCTCGGCTCGCCACTCCTGAATCTGCCGATCAATTGCTTCCTCAGTGAGTTCTAACGCACGGAAATATTCAAACGGCTTTCGCGCCGCTTTGAAATGCGACTTGGACGCCGTGTTCAGCTTCCCCCTAATCGCGTAATCGTTTTCGAGCGCGTCGAACAGCTGACCGACTGTCGTTTTGCGCTCCCTGTCCGAAACAGCAGGCTCATGGAGCTTTCGCGACAATCCTAACTCATCGCGCTTTGCCTTGATCACCCTCTCTGCCTTTTTCAGATCCGTGGTTTCCGTACTTCCACGGTAGAGCTTGCCGTTGTAAAAAAAGCGATACCACCAAAACGGCGTATTGTTGCGATGGTACAACTTTATGTCGCCTCTCATGGTCTGCCTCTTTCCTTTGCCCTGATCTTTGGTGAGAGCAGCAGGTCCCATGGCAAGCAGACAGTGCATGCTGTCGTCGTTTGCTGTTTCTTGGTTGTCATTACTTTGCCTCCTAATATGGAGCGTCCCCCCTCTAGAACGCCGCCGACAACCACATCTGATGGATAATGGTTTTTGCCGGTAAATCTGGCGGCGCTTATAGCAGAGGCTAAACCATAAACACCAAACTTTAGCCATCGCTTATCAGGATAACGGTTTGCCAGAACTGTGGCAGCAGACCAGGCTGATATGGAATGTCCTGAAGGAAATGATTCTCCTCCAACCCAAAAGCTTCCATCGCTGCCTGGGGCGTTTGGTCTTTGCCGCCTCGTTGCGGTTTTTAGCAAGCCCCCCACTATCTCACTGGAGGCTATTGCCTCGCCCCCAAGCAAACCCGTTTTTATCCTGCCTTCCTGATGGGCAAAATGCCCGTCAAGGTAAAGGGCTCCAATCGCGCCATACATGCCATAGACCCCAATATCTGAAACAGAATAGCTAATGGAAAGCTGGGATTTTGAATGCGACAGTTGTTTAGAAAAATGATCGTCCGTCGCAATCAGGGCGGCGGTTAATCCTGCAAACGGGACCAGCCATTTCAGATCACGTCCCTTCATATGCTTGGGACTCGTCCAGATTGCACGCTGTTCGCTCAGGATATCTGAGAAAAGTCGGCGCTCGGGGGCTTTCGTCGAAGCGGCATTTTCCTGAGCATAGCTGATAGATGAAATAACGAAGATAATAAGCGGCAATAATGAAAAGGTTTTAAATCTTGGAGTGCTATCCATAAGTCTCCTGTATATGGCGGGAAATTGTTCGTGCAGATTTATGCAGAAGGCAAAATTCGTATGTTTGTTGCAGCAAACTTGGGTGTTTCACTGGATGCGGCTAGCGCCCATAAATCAACAGGTGAAACGTCCCCGGAATTGGACGCGGCCGTTCTGACGCTGAAGCCGGAGCTTGGAATTCTGAAGTGCTCAAGTAGAGATTATGCGTCTTTGAGTCA